>DAIMKA010000031.1:12815-12969 GCA_036721955.1 Lachnospiraceae bacterium
ATCGGCAGAATCCGGCAGCATGCCGTGGAGCTGGGTGTTGCCGCGGAGTGCTGGCAGTCCAACCATGAGGGAGCGATCATCGACAAGCTCCAGGAGGCATATTATGATGAGGATCTCATCGGCGTTGTGATTAACCCGGGGGCCTACACACATT
>DAIMKA010000032.1:0-5631 GCA_036721955.1 Lachnospiraceae bacterium
GTGCACAATGGTGGTCCGAAGCTCCGGATCGCCCTGCGGGTCGCCCCGGCGGAACAGATCTGCGCGGTCTCCCGTCAGAATTCCGCGCAGAATCCGCCTCCAGGTTGCATAGGGAAACATGGACATATCGATCGTGCGGGGGGAAAAGTCAATGGTCGCATCCTGCTTCGGTTTTTCCTGTGAGACAGGGCTTTTTGCCAGATCTTGACTGTTCCGGTCAACCTTACGTGTGGCCGATTTCTCTGCTTTTTCCGTCACCCCCGGAATATTCTGCGTCTCGCAGACATACGCTCCGCTCCCTCTCCGGATCACGAGATACCCTTCTTCCTCGAGCTGCTCATAGGCGAGCTCCACCGTCGTCCTCGCAATTTTCAGATTGGCTGCAAGCTGTCTTGTCGAGGGAAGCTTTTCTCCCGCAAGGAGTTTTCCCGCCCGGATTTCCTCCCGGATATGCTCATAAATCTGTTCATACAGATGCCGCCCGCTCCCGGGCTGCAGCTCCATGCTGAGTTCCATGACAAATTCTCCGTTTCCTCGAAGCCTGCCCTCCCAAACTTACCGGCCTAAGCTTACCTTCTCAATCTTATCTTCTCATTGTACGGAACTTTCCGCTGCGGTCAAACGAATGATCTCGTCCGTTTTTCTGTCTCATCATCCTGTGCCGGATGAAAAAAGGATCCTCAGGCCCAAAGCCCGAGGATCCTCTTCATACTGTTAAGACTGTTTGATTTCCACAGTCTTCCTGATCTGTCAACCGTTTATCTGCCCGGATAATGCGAACAAATCTGCCGCCGGATTCTCACAGCCCTGCTCAAGATCACTTCTTCGGCAGCTTGAAGGAACTCTTCAGAGACACAATCCGGTTGAACACCGGTGCTCCCTCCTTCGAGTCTTTGGAATCCACGCAGAAGAACCCGTTCCGGACGAACTGGAAGCGGTCATAGGCCTTGCTGTCCTTCAGGGCGGGCTCACACCATGCCTGCACCTCGGTCAGACTGTTCGGATTGAGGTTCAGAGATCCGTCCTCATTGTATACGCCCTTTTCCTCATCAATGATGTTCTCATACAGGCGTACCGGCAGCTGAACCGCATCCTGCGCATTGACCCAGTGGATGGTTCCCTTGACCTTGCGTCCCTCGAAGCCGCTTCCCGACTTCGTCTCCGGATCATAGGTGCAGTGAACCACCGTCACATTGCCCGCGTCGTCCGTCTCATAGGAAACGCACTTGACAAAGTACGCGTACATCAGGCGCACTTCGTTTCCGGGATACAATCTCTTGTACTTCGGAACCGGCTCCGCCATGAAGTCCTCCCGCTCGATCCAGAGCTCGCGGGAGAAAGTGATCTTCCGGCTTCCCAGCGCCTCGTTTTCCAGATTGTTCGGAGCCTCCAGTTCCTCGCTCTGACCCTCCGGATAATTGTCAATGATAAGCTTCAGCGGGTTCAGAACAGCCAGCATGCGGCTGCAGGAAGGCTTCAGATCCTCACGGATGCAGTACTCCAGCGCTGCGTAGTCGTTGACGGACTGGCTCTTGGAAACACCTGCCATCTCCACGAATTTCTTGATGGAGGACGGTGTGTAGCCGCGGCGGCGAAGACCGGAAATGGAAACCAGTCTCGGATCGTCCCAGCCGTCCACAATTCCCTGTTCCACGAGTCTCTTGATATAGCGCTTGCCGGTCACGACGTTCTTGAGGTAGAGCTTGGCGAACTCGATCTGGCGCGGCGGCTGCGGGAACTCCGCCTCCCTGACGACCCAGTCATAGAGCGGGCGGTGATCCTCGAACTCCAGCGTGCAGATGGAGTGGGTAATTCCCTCAATCGCATCCTCAATCGGGTGCGCGAAATCATACATCGGATAGATGCACCACTTGTCCCCGGTGTTCTGATGCGTCAGGTGCGCCACGCGGTAGAGGATCGGATCGCGCATGTTGATGTTGGACGATGTCATGTCGATCTTCGCGCGAAGCGTCTTCTCGCCGTCGGCGTATTTTCCTTCCTTCATCTCCTGGAACAGCCGCAGGTTCTCCTCGACGGAGCGCTCCCGCATCGGATCGTTCCGGCCCGGCTCCGTGAGCGTCCCGCGGTATTCGCGCATCTCATCCGCCGTAAGGTCGGACACATAGGCCTTTCCCTTGCGGATCAGCTTCAGCGCGATCTCATACATCTGGTCAAAATAGTTGCTGGCGAAAAAGAGTCTGTCCTCGTAGTCCGCCCCCAGCCACTTGACGTCTTCCTTGATCGATTCCACGAACTCGGATTTCTCCTTCGTCGGATTCGTGTCGTCAAAGCGGAGATTGAACTTGCCGCCGTACTCCTTCGCAAGACCGTAATTCAGAAGAATGCTCTTCGCATGGCCGATGTGGAGATAGCCGTTCGGCTCCGGCGGAAAACGGGTCTGCACGTGATCGTACCGTCCCTCCGCCAGATCCTTGTCGATCTCCAGCTCAATAAAATTCTTGTTCTCTCCGTTGAGGGCCTCTGTCTTCTCAGTCCCGTCCGCGGAGCGCTTGATTTCATCTGTACTCATATATCGCAGTCCTATTTCTCATTGACACTGTAGTTCGGTGCTTCCTTCGTGATCTGAATATCATGCGGATGATTCTCACGAAGCGACGCGTTCGAAATCTTGACGAACCGTCCGTTCTCCTGCAGTTCCTTGATGGTGTGCGATCCGGTCAGTCCCATACCGGAGCGGATGCCGCCCATCAGCTGGAAAACCGTATCCTCGACCAGTCCCTTGTAAGCGACACGGCCTTCTACTCCTTCCGGGACAAGCTTCTTCGCATTCTCCTGGAAATAACGGTCCTTGGAGCCGTTCTCCATGGCGGAGATGGAGCCCATGCCACGGTATACCTTGTAGGTTCTGCCCTGGAAGAGCTCGGTTGCTCCCGGAGACTCCTCGCAGCCCGCGAAGATGGAACCCATCATGCAGACATTGCCGCCTGCCGCCAGAGCCTTGACCATATCTCCGGAATACTTGATGCCGCCGTCTGCAATGACCGGAATGCCATATTCCTTTGCCACTGCGTAGGCATCCATGATCGCCGTGATCTGCGGAACACCGCAGCCCGTAACGACACGGGTGGTGCAGATGGAGCCGGGTCCGATTCCGACCTTCACGGCATCGGCTCCCGCCTTGATCAGATCCGCAGCGCCCTCGCCGGTTGCTACGTTTCCTGCAATGACGTCAAGATCCGGATATGCATCCTTGATCATGCGCAGGCACCGGAGCACGTTCTCCGAATGGCCGTGAGAGGAATCCAGAACAACGCAGTCAACCTTTGCGTTGACCAGTGCTTCGACGCGGTCCAGAACATTGGCCGTAATGCCGACAGCCGCGCCGCACAGAAGCCGTCCCATCGAATCCTTTGCGGAGAGCGGGTACTTGATGGTCTTCTCAATGTCCTTGATGGTGATGAGTCCGACCAGATTGTAATCGTCGTCGACAATCGGAAGCTTCTCCTTCTTGGAAGCAGCCAGGATCTTCTTCGCCTCTTCCAGCGTCGTTCCCGCGTGGCCCGTCACAAGATTCTCGGAGGTCATGACCTCACGGATCTTCTTCGTGTAGTCGGTCTCGAACTTCAGATCACGGTTCGTGATGATGCCGACCAGCTTCTTGCCTTCCGTAATCGGAACGCCGCTGATCCGGAACTTGCGCATCAGATCCTCGGCATCGGCGAGCGTGTGATCTGCGGACAGATAGAAGGGGTCGGTAATGACGCCGTTCTCAGAGCGCTTTACCTTATCCACCTGATCTGCCTGGTCCTGAATCGACATGTTCTTATGGATGATACCGATGCCGCCCTGCCTTGCCATGGCGATCGCCATGCGGTCCTCGGTAACCGTATCCATTCCCGCACTCATCATGGGGATATTCAGCCGGATCTTCTTCGTCAGGTTGGTGCTTACATCAACCTGGTTCGGCACAACGGTCGAATACGAAGGGACCAGCAGGACATCGTCAAAAGTAATTGCTTCTCCGATAATTCTTGCCATTTCTTCCTCCTCATAGGTCATACATTGTCTGCAGCCGGTACCTTCCGATACCGGTTATAAGATATAAGAAACAGGACACGAACCTTTCAGCCCGTATCCTGTTCCGTTACCTTTGTCTTTTCGTTTATTCGGTGAAAACCTTTCTGGGTGCGAACATGCGAATGGCGTTCAGAAGTTTCTCTCCGTCTGAACCCGCAAGATCAAGGATCAGCTTCTGGCTTCCTTCCAGATAGCAGTAATAGGTCGTTGCCGCCCTTTCGCTGTCGTGGGAGGAAAAATCCAGTTCCTTCAGCCCCTGACGGTTCCGATAGCTGTCCAGCTGGTGGGAATTCATGGGAGCGAGGATTTCCAGCTTGTCCAGATCATACTGGGCAACGGCCTTTCTCTTCTCCTTGTTCATGATCTTCGCCACACGAAGCTCGCGGTCTACCAGAGAGTATTCATAGTCCACATCGCTGTTCAGGTTTGCAAAGTAAGCGCCAATGATCGCCAGCACACCGAGCACTATCGGAACCAGTGCCCAGAGTCCGATGACTCCCATCATGGTCATGCCGCCCAGAAGGAACAGGACCGCCAGAATCACACAGACCACCTTTGCCACTCCGATCAGCGCATTTTTCTTACAATTGACAACAACCTCAATAATTCCGAGTTCCATGCAAACACCTCTGCTGCTTTCCAAAACAGAATTTACGTTATCTTATTACTTTTCAAACAAATATTCAAGGAATTGCTGACACGTTTCCGGATGCTTTGTATTTGCCACTATACCGTAGATGCAGACAGCGTCCGGGTAGTTGCCGTTTTTCTGGATATACGGGGCATCCGTGCAGATAATTCCGACCGGAACCGGGTCATCCATCATCGAAGGATCCGGGTTCTCGAAGGTCTCCGGATTCTCAAAGGCACGGGCCGCGGTCTCATCGACCTCACTGTCTGTTCCCTCCGTGCTGTCGGTGTCCGTCTTGTCATCCTGCGCATCCTGCATCGCCAGCGCCTTCGTCCTGTCTATATAGTAGAAACGATCCTCGTACTCCGCCAGCGTATCCGCATCCAGCACATCCCGCAGATCCTTGAATTCGCCGTTGTATGCATAGTGATCAAAATACCACGCATCCATCACGGCCACATCCACCTGTCCTGCCGCGGTCTCCGCCATGATCTTCTGGACGGAATACATGTCATACTCCGAGGAAGAGCCGTTCCCCGGTGTCAGAATCTCTGAAAGGTCCGCGAACACATCCTCCTTCGAGGAATCAATGCCCGCATACTCCATAAAGTCCGCACTCAGGTCATCCTGCTGCGTATCCTGTACGGTTGCGTTCATGAACATGGTTCCGAACACGTACGGCCGGTATGTCACATAATGATAAATCAGCGCCACTGCCAGTGCTCCGACACCGAGTACAATCAGCGCCGGCACCTTCTCATATTCCCAGAACCACGCAAGATGCGCCTTGATTCCCTTCCCTTTTAATTTCTTCCTCTGCTCCCGGATCTCATCACTCATTGCCATAATAAAAACATCCTTCCCATGCTTTCCCTAAGACTCGATTCATCTTCCCGCGGCGCTTTCGGAAGGATCCATCCGGATCTTCTGTGCCTCACCCACGAAAAGAGAAACATCTATAC
>DAIMKA010000032.1:5648-12525 GCA_036721955.1 Lachnospiraceae bacterium
AGTGTGTTCGCTCGAAGCAGGAGAAATTGCCATCAGGCAATTTCGAGTGTATCACAACTGTGTCTCCACAAAGATCGAGTAGATGGCCCGGATCGCCTTCTCGTAATCCGAGTTCTCCACGCCGATGATGATGTTCAGCTCGGAAGACCCCTGATCAATCATGCGGACATTGACATGCGCATGCGCCAGCGCAGAGAAAATTCTTCCGGACGTGCCGCGCTGCGCCTTCATGCCGCGGCCCACTACCGCGATGAGCGCCAGATCCGCCTCGATCTCAATGGCATCCGGATCTGCCAGCCGGTGAATGTCCGCCACGACCTGCTGCTCCTTGTGCATGAATTCGCTCTCATGCACCACAACCGTCATCGTGTCGATTCCGGAGGGCATGTGCTCAATCGAGATGCCGTTGTCCTCGAAGGCCTGCAGAACCTTGCGGCAGAAGCCGACCTCGGAATTCATCATGTCCTTGGAGATCAGAACCGCGCAGAAATCCTTCTTGCCGGCAACGCCGGTGATGGTGTAGCCGGACTTCTGGCAGGTGCTCTCCACAATCCAGGTTCCGTCATCCTCCGGCTTGTTCGTGTTCTTGATGTTGATCGGAATTCCTTCATGGCGAACCGGGAAAATGGCATCTTCGTGCAGAACGCCGGCACCCATGTAGGACAGCTCGCGCAGCTCCTTGTAAGTGATGGTGTGAATGGCAACCGGATTGTCCACGACCCTCGGATCCGCCACAAGGAACCCGGACACATCCGTCCAGTTCTCGTAGACGCCGACATGGCAGGCACCTGCCACGATGGAGCCGGTGATATCCGATCCGCCGCGGGAGAAGGTTTTCACCTTTCCGTCTGCGCCGCACCCGTAAAATCCCGGAATGACCGCATTTTTCAGCCCGGAAAGCTTCTCTTCGGTCTTTTTCTTCGTCTTGGCCTCATCCAGCTGACCGTCCTGGTCAAAAAAGATGATCTCCGCCGCGTCCACGAACGTGAAGCCGAGGTACTTTGCCATGACGTGTCCGTTCAGATACTCGCCGCGGGAAGCCGTGTAATCACGGTTCGGCTCGTTCTTCAGATTTGCCTCAATGGTCCGGAACTCCTCCTCCAGCGAATACTTCAGCCCGAGTCCCTGAATGATTTCATTGTAGCGGGACTGAATCTCGCGGAACGGATCCGTGAAATCCTTTCCTTCCGCCGCAAGATCATAGCAGCGGTACAGAAGATCCGTCACCTTGGTGTCTCCGGAAAACCGCTTTCCGGGCGCCGAGGGCACCACATAGATTCTGCTCGGATCCGCGTGAACAATCGCGCCGACCTTCTGGAACTGCTTTGCATCCGCAAGAGAGCTTCCGCCGAACTTGACAACCTTTTTCATTTCGTTTTCTTCCTCCATTCACGCCTGTCACAGACAGGGGCGTGAAACTGTATGTTCATCCCGCACCGGGAGGTTTTCCTCCATGGCTTTCCGATCCATTTGAAAAGCCCTGACCGTGTGCCCTGCAGCCTCCGGATGCCTTCCGCATATCTGCCCTGTCACCGGAGAGCCGGAATCTGTGATGCGGATCACAGCACGCGGATGCTCTTCTTGTAGGACGGAATCTGCGCAATCTTCTCCTGGAACTGTGCCTCACTGATCAGAGGTGTCACGAACGCGAATTCCTCCGGAAGCTTCTCGTTGACCACAATGCGGATCTCTCCGCCGAAGAGATTGGTCGCCTTCACAAGATCCTTCTTGTCAATCCGGACGAAGTAGCGGTCCTTCCACTCCATCGGATCCTCGAGATCCGCGTCCTGATTGGTGAGGCCGATGTTAATGTTGGTGCCGATGCTGCGGACACACTCCACGACATCCGAAACCACGGCGCTCGCCGTCGGAAGCTTCCCTGCTCCGCTTCCGTAGAACATCAGATCGCCGACCATGTTGCCGTGAACCAGGATTCCGTTGTAGACATCGCTGACACCGTACAGCGGGTGATCGACAGATACCAGATACGGTGCCGTCCTGACATAAACCTTGCCGGTCTCCTGATTGTGGCGGCACACGCCGAGGAGCTTGATCGCTCCGTGGAGCTGCTTAGCATATCCGAAATCATCCGTATCAATCTTCGTAATGCCCTCGCAGGGAACCTGGGAGAATTTCACGTTTCCGCCGGTGACGAGCGAAGCCAGAATCGCAATTTTGCGGCAGGGATCGTATCCCTCAATATCGGCCTCCGGATTCTTCTCCGCATAGCCGTTGTCCTGTGCCTGCTTCAGCGCGACATCGAAGGCAAGTCCCTCCTTCTCCATCTTCGTCAGGATGTAGTTCGTCGTTCCGTTCAGGATGCCCATGATGGACGTGATGAACTCCTGCGAGAACGAGGTGCGCAGGGGACGCAGAATCGGAATGCCGCCGCCGACACTCGCCTCGAAGAGATAGCTGCAATTATGCTCCTTCGCCGTGACGGCCAGAATGCCGCCGAGCGCATCCACCAGCTCCTTGTTGGAGGTGCATACGCTGATGCCCTTCTCCAGCGCCTTCTTCGAGAAGGTGAACGCAGGCTCCTTGCCTCCCATGGTCTCGCAGATCACGCGGATCTCCGGATCATTCAGAATGATGTCAAAATCATGTACCACGCGGTCCGCATACGGTGAATCCGGAAAATCTCTCAGATCCAGAATATACTTGACATGGATTCCCTCCGGAAAATCGCGGCGGATCTCTTCCTGATTCTGATCAATGACCTCTGCCACGCCGCTTCCTACGGTGCCAAATCCGAGTATTGCAATTTCTACCATGATGTCTACCTCTCTGCTTTCTTCTTATGCTGTTTTCTGTTCTGTCTGATGATCGGAAGAACGACTACGCTCCGTTGACCTTGATCTTCCGGACGCCGGAGAGCTGTTCCAGATGCCCCAGCAGTGTACTGATGTTGTCACTGCTCTTCAAAACCTGTATGCTGATGCTGACGGAAGCGATTCCTCCGATCGGAATGGACTGATGGATCGTCAGAATGTTCGCCCCGAAATCCGCAATCTCACCGAGGATGTCCGACAGAACTCCTGTCTCATCGCTGATCTCCAGCGACAGCGTCAGGGTCATCCCCATCATGCTGCTGTGAAATTCCTCGATATCATTCTTGAATTTATAGTAGGAACTGCGGCTGATCCCGACCTGATCCACTGCCTCCTGAATCGTCCTCGCCTTTCCGGCGGATAACAGCCGGTTGACCTCGACGACCTTCTGCAGCGTTTCCGGGACCGCCCGCTTCCGAACCAGATAGAAATCAGAATTCATTGTTCTTCTCTCGCGGACATTTGTGCGTCAACGTTGGATATCCTATCACCCGGGCAAACGGATTGCAAGAAGATTTGCACCGCCTTTACTTTATTCCGTTAAAATGTTAAAATTTCACCACGTAAAAGCGTGAAAACATGAAAAAATCACCTGCCATCAGGCAAGTCCGAGTAATTTTGACAATTCAAAAACCGGGGGTACAATATCATGAACAAGAAAATACACACGGAAGCTGTTGACCAGCTTTTTGAGGGAATTCTCGCGCTGCGCAGCAAGGACGAGTGCTATGACTTCTTCGAAGATCTGTGCACGGTCAATGAGATTCTTTCTCTCTCCCAGCGCTTTGAGGTTGCCGCCATGCTGCGCGATCACGAGACTTATCTGAAGATTGCCGAGCAGACAGGCGCCTCCACCGCCACCATCAGCCGCGTCAACCGCTCCCTGAACTACGGGAATGACGGCTATGAAATGGTTATGGAACGCATCAAGGAGAACAACGAAGAAAGCTCTTCACAGTAAAAGCCCGCTCGGGCAATATGTCCGGCTCTTTCTGATCGGAGTACTGCTGTACCTGGCGGCAGTACTTCCTTTTATTCTGTATCGCGGCGGCATCTTCTTCTACTACGGCGATTACAACGTTCAGCAGGTTCCTTTCTACATTCTTGCACACCGCGCCGTGCGAAGCGGCACCTTCTTCTGGAACTTCAAACTGGATCTCGGCTCTTCCATGGGCGGAAGCTTCGCGTTCTATCTGTGGGGCAGCCCGTTTTTCTGGTTCTCCTGTCTTTTCCCGGAAAAATGGATTCCTTATATGATGCCGTTTTTCATGTCGCTCAAATACGGCACGGCTCTGTGCACCTCCTACGCGTGGCTGCGCACGCAGACAAGGACAAACCGCGGTGCGCTCCTCGGCGCATTTCTCTATGCCTTCTCGGGCTTCCAGGCCTGCAATATTGTTTTCCAGCACTTTCATGAGGCCGTGGCTTTCTTCCCGCTCTACCTCCTTGCCCTGGACCGCTGCCACAAGGCGCTCTCCGGTGACAGTTTCTCCGGAACGGGCAGCGAGGCAGTCCCGATTTCTCCGAAGAAGCGCGGCATCCTCGGTTTCGTTCTCATGACCGCAGCGATGTCCGTCATCAATTACTTTTTCTTCTTCGGGCAGGTTCTGTTCCTCGCGCTCTATTTCCTGATCCGCTATGCCTCTTCGCAGAAAATCGGCAGGACTCTGAAGGAAATCCTGCAGCTGGTCCTCGCAGGGACGCTCGGGCTCTGCCTCGCCGCGTTTTTCCTCGTGCAGGTTCTGGATACCGTCTCCGGCAACACGCGTCTTTCCGACATTCTCCTTGGCTACAACATGGTCGCCTATTCGGAGCCGACCACGCCTCTGGCCATTCTGAAGTCCTTCTTCATGATGCCGGATATCGTCGGCCGGGGAACGCTTTTTACCAGCGAACAGATCCGCAACAGCTCTTTGTCGCTGTTCGTTCCATGCTTTGCCGTGTCAGGCGCCATCGCATATCTCCGCTCACACCAGAAGAGCTGGAAGAAAACGCTGCTCCTTACCTGCCTCGTCATCGCCTTTGTCCCGATTCTGAACTCCGCGTTTGCTCTCTTCAATGAAGAGTACTATGCGCGCTGGTTCTACATGCCGATTCTGATCATCAGTCTCGTCACCGTCCGTGAGCTCGAGGATGCGGACCAGAAAAGCCTGTTCTTCGGCACCGGCATGGTAATTCTGGCCGACGCGGTCCTGATTCTCTGTGCGTTTCTTCCAACGGCTTCTTCCGACGGGTCCGGAAGCGGCATCGCTTTCCTGCAGATCATGGAATACCCGGAGCTCTTCCTGACAGAGGCGGTTTTCACCGCCGTCATGCTCCCGCTCCTCCTTGTCATTGTGCACGGCATGGAATTGACCGGGAAACGTCCCTCTTCCTGTGAGCGGGCGAGTCACGGCCTTGTCACCCGCACGGCGCTTCTCCTCGTCGTCGTCTCGTGTCTCCTCACGCAGATGGGCGTCCTTCTGAACGGGAGCTCTCTCATTGCTCCCGGCGGCGCGGTAAAATGGCGGCAGCAGCTTCTGGAAAACCGCCCCGAAATTCCCGGGTACGAAGACAGCGGTTTTGCACGCGTTGAGGCCGACGGGACCTCCACCAACTACGAGATGGTCTGGGGATATCCCACCATTCACTGCTTCGAGAGCACGGTTTCCCCCGGCATCTTTGAATTCTATCAGGGAATCGGACCGGGCCGCACCGTGGATTCCAAGCTGAATTTCAGCCATAACGGTGCGCGTGCCATCCTCTCCGCCCGCTACTATCTGGAGAATCAGCTCGTCCACTCCGACAAGAGCTACACCAGTGAGGGCGGACTCATCGGTTACCGCAAGGTCGGCGAATCCGACGGCTATAACATTTATGAAAACCAATACTTCATCCCCATCGGTTTTACCTTCGACCGCTTCATGACGGAGGATACCTACTCGCTTTTGCTGGATCGGGACAAAACCACCGCGGACCGCGTTCTCGTCCGCGATCTCATCCTCTCCGATGAGGATGCGGAAAAATACGGTGCTCTTTTCGAAAGACAGGACACGGACCTTTCGGAGGGAAATATCTCCACGGACACTTATTTTACAGAGTGTGAAAACCGCGCCGCCACCGCCTGCACATCCTTCGAAACCGCAAAAAGCGGTTTTACCGCCGAGACCACACTGGGCCGCGAGAATCTCGTGTTCTTCTCCTTCCCTTATGAGAAGGGCTGGACGGCCACGGTAGACGGACAGAAGGCCGAAATCGTGAAGGCCGATTACGGATTGATGGCCGTGGACGTTCCGGCAGGGACGCATACCATTGCCTTCACCTATGTCCCCTACGGCTTCCATGCGGCCTGCCTTCTCAGCCTCGCGGCACTGGTTCTGATTCTCCTGTTCACCCTGCTGCCGGAGCGCAGTCAGCGTTTCCGCGGCCATGCCGGTTCCGGCACTCCTGCTGGAGTGCCGAAAACCTGAGCGCAGAATCACGATGAACGGCGGGCACCCCCAAACCGGCCTTTACTTTTCCATTTCACTGTGATAATGTAAATTTCGTTATGAGGGTACTCATAGCTGCATATTATTTATTTTCATTCAGCGGAGGTAGTTTAGAATGAACAAGGGTACTGTTAAGTGGTTCAACAACCAGAAGGGCTACGGCTTCATTTCCGATTCTGAGGGAAACGATGTATTCGTACATTATTCCGGACTGAACATGGAAGGCTTCAAGTCTCTCGATGAGGGCGAGGAAGTTGAGTATGACGTAATCCAGGGTCAGAAGGGACCGCAGGCCGTTAACGTAACCAAGCTCAACTGATTGAGTTGCGTGACAGGTCACTAATAGATCAAGAACAGAATGCCTTTTCTTAAATATATTTGATTTGAGTTATAGTGCAATATGTAAATGAGCTGATTAGTAGCAAAAGGGACATCCGGTCGGATGTCCCTTTTGTTGTGCATTTGTAAATGATTCCGCGCATGTTGATTTCTGACATGAATTGACCGTTTACGGGCAATTCCACGATCAGAATCAGCATGCGTCTTCCGTTTCCTCCGCTGCCTTCTTCAGTTCCT
>DAIMKA010000033.1:0-12520 GCA_036721955.1 Lachnospiraceae bacterium
GACCGCGGACAGAGGTGTCAGGATGGAGGTGATGCCGCTGCCGAACAGAACCTGCAGCGTGGAGACGACGCTTTCCTTTGCCATGAAGCCGGAGATGAGTGCCGTGATGATCTTCCAGTTGCCGAGGCCGAGCGGGCGGAACAGCGGAACGAGGGCGCCGGCAACGATTGCCATCAGGCTCTTCGAGGAATCCGTGACGTAGTCAAGAGACGGGCCAAAGCTCTGCAGGAACCAGACGACGATGGTCGCGATCAGAATGACGGAGAAGGCCTTCTGCAGGAAGTCTCTGGATTTCTCCCAGAGAAGCTGCAGGGTGTTCTTCGCACCCGGCATGCGGTAGTTCGGAAGCTCCATGACGAACGGAACCGCCTCTCCCTTGAACAGCGTTCCCTTGAAAAGAAGCGCGACCAGAATGGCCAGTACGATTCCGAGAAAATAGAGGGCGGCCATGACCAGCCCGCCCTTTCCCGGGAAAAAGGCCGCGACCAGGAAGGAATAGAGCGGGAGCTTGGCGGAGCAGCTCATGAACGGCGTCAGGAGAATGGTCATGCGGCGGTCACGGCGTGACGGCAGCGTTCTCGTTGACATGACGGCGGGAACCGTGCATCCGAAGCCGATCAGCATCGGAACGATGCTTCTTCCGGAGAGGCCGATCTTGCGAAGGAGCTTGTCCATGAAGAAGGCAACGCGGGCGATGTAGCCGGAGTCCTCCATCAGGGACAGGAAGAAGAACAGAACCACGACGATCGGCAGGAACGAAAGAACCGAGCCGACACCGGTGAAGATTCCGTCGATGACAAGGCTGTGGAGCCCTGCGCTGACACCGGCAGCGGTGAGCGCGCGGTCCGCGGCGCCGGACAGCGCGTCAATGCCGCTGGCAAGGAGGTTCTGAAGCGCGGCGCCGATGACATTGAAGGTCAGATAGAATACGAGCAGCATGATGAGGACAAAGCACGGGATGGCCGTGTACTTTCCTGTCAGAACCCGGTCGATTTTCTCGGAACGGATTCGTTCCCTGCTCTCCTGGGGCTTTACGACGGTGGCCTCGCAGACGCGCTCAATGAAATCGAACTTCATATCGGCGATGGCGGCGGCGCGGTCCATGCCGCCCTCCTTCTCCATCTGAACGATGACGTGCTCGAGCATTTCCTGCTCGTTGGTGTCGAGATCGAGCTGGGCCAGAATCAGGGGATCGCCTTCAATGGCTTTGTTGGCGGCAAAGGTAAGAGGAAGCCCCGCGCGCTCAGCGTGGTCCTCGATGATGGCTTCGACCGCGTGATGGGCACGGTGAATGGCTCCGCCGTGATCGTCCTTGGAGCAGAAGTCCTGGATCCGGGGCTTTTCCTGGTACTGCGCGATGTGGATGGCATGGCGGACCAGCTCGTCCACGCCCTCGTTTTTGGCAGCGGAAATCGGAACGACGGGAACGCCGAGAAGGGCCTCCATGCCGTTGATGTCGATGGAGCCGTGATTGGCCTCGACCTCATCCATCATGTTCAGGGCAATGACCATCGGGACATCCATCTCCAGAAGCTGCATGGACAGATAGAGATTCCGCTCAATGTTGGTCGCATCGACGATGTTGATGATGGCGCGCGGCTTGTCATTCAGTACGAAATTCCGGGAAACAATCTCTTCACTGGAATACGGGGACATGGAATAAATTCCGGGAAGATCCGTGACGAGCGTGTTCGGAAAGCCCTTGATGGCGCCGTCCTTGCGGTCCACCGTGACGCCGGGAAAGTTGCCGACATGCTGGTTGGCGCCGGTCAGCTGGTTGAACAGGGTGGTTTTACCGCAGTTCTGGTTGCCGACAAGCGCAAAGGTAAGGAGCGTCCCCTCAGGAAGCGGCGTTCCGTCGTCTTTGTGGTGGTATTTTCCGTCCTCGCCGAGGCCCGGGTGCGCGGAAGGGCGGATCTCCTGTACGCGCGTGTGCTTGTTGGTGCGCTCTTTGATAGGGGTGACTTCAATCTGATCCGCGTCTGCAAGGCGGAGGGTCAGCTCATATCCGTGAATCTGCAGCTCCATCGGATCCCCCATGGGGGCAAACTTCACGACGGTTGTCTCGGCCCCGGGAATGACGCCCATATCCAGAAAGTGCTGACGGAGGGCACCCTCTCCGCCGACCTTTGTAATCACGGCGCTTTCACCGACTTTCAGCTCTTTTAATGTCATGTCCTGCTCCTTTGTCCTGCTCCAGCCTGTCATCTGAGACCGGACCGGTATCTGTGTGAGTGAAAAAATTCGATTTGCCATCGCAGACAGTGTAGCAGATGAACAGGAATTAGCTTCTCCTAACTTTCGGCAATCTGTGACTTTTTTTGCAGCTGCTCAATACCTGGCGATTTTTTCATGCGAATCGGATGCTTGAAGAACGATCTGCGTTTGAAATTGCCGGGCGGCCCGGGGCGGAGTTCCTCTGATGTTGGCATCGAAGATTTTCGCAGGAAAAATCGGGATGCGAGGAATCGCTGCGATTTTTTTCGCACAGGCGGTTGCATCATATACTTTCATATGGTAAAGTGATAACCAATTAAAACACAGAAGCAAAACGCGGGCAGCAGGAATTGTCCGGAAATTGCGTCAAGAGCATTTTACGGGCAGCGCGGATGCCGCAGGGAAGACGCGGCGGGGAGGATGATTATGAAAAAGAGAGTATTGGCAGTGGTATTGACCGGACTGATGGCAGCAGGCATGCTGGCCGGATGCGGGAGCAAGAGCTCCGGCAGTTCGGACAGTGATGTGGATTATATTAAGAAGAAGGGAAGTCTGATCGTCGGAATCACGGATTTCGAGCCGATGGATTATAAGGATGAGAACGGCGACTGGATCGGCTTCGACGCGGACATGGCGAAGCAGGTCGCAAAGGACCTCGGCGTGGATGTCCAGTTCGTGGAGATCGACTGGGACAACAAGATCCTGGAGCTCGAGAACAAGAGCATTGACGTCGTATGGAACGGCATGACGCTGACGGATGAGGTGACTTCCTCCATGGAGTGCACCAATGCATACTGCAACAATGCGCAGGTTGTGGTTCTTCCCGCGGACAAGGCGGACCAGTACAAGGACGCAGACAGCATGAAGGATCTTGCGTTTGCGGTAGAGGCCGGTTCCGCAGGAGAGGATGCAGCCAAGGAGAACGGCTTCAACTACACGGCTCTGACCTCGCAGGCCGATACGCTGATGGAGGTTTCCGCGGGAACCTCGGATGCGAGCATCATTGACCTTCTGATGGCGGGTGCCATGATCGGGGACGGCACGGATTATCCGACGCTGACCCACACGCTGGAGCTGACCACCGAGGAATACGGCGTCGGCTGCCGCAAGGGATCCGACCTCGCTTCTTATATTAATGATGAGTTCAAGAAGCTCTACGAGGACGGCACGATGAAGAGCATTGCAGAGCAGTACGGTGTGCAGGATGCGATCGTAGCGCAGCAGTAAACGCGCAGGTCAGGCACATGCCGGAAGGTTTTGGAAAGGATCGATCCCCTGTTTTCAGGCGGTGTTTCGGACAGGATCGTCACGGGGATAGAAAGAGAGTTTCATGAGGCAGCCGGTTGTCCGCGGAATGCGGATTGGGGGCTGCATATGGTGGAAAGCAGTCAGCAGGGCCCGACAGATATGCCGGGCCTTGCGTTTGGTATAAAAGGACAGCGACGGATCGCCGCTGCATGTCCGGGTATGATATTATGAAGACTGCTGCATCCGCGCCGGACTTTCCGGAAGGAAAAGCCGGAGCAGCGTGCAGATTTTGCTCATTTTTGTGGTGGAGGATTTGTCCCGTATGTTCTGGACCGTTACGTTATCACTGCTGGAGGGCTTCTGGGGAACCGTGAAGCTTTTCGGACTGACTTTGATTTTCTCGCTGCCATTGGGGCTGTTCATCAGTCTCGGCTCCATGAGCCGGGTGAAGATTCTGCAGTACCCGATCAAGTTCCTGATCTGGGTGATCCGCGGAACACCGCTCCTTCTGCAGCTGCTCGTCATCTATTACGGCCCGGGCTGATGGGGTTTACCAACCCCTGGCCGTCGGGCAGCAGTGGCCGCCTGGTGGCGGCCGTGGTGGCTTTTGCCATCAACTACGCCTGCTATTTTTCGGAAATTTACCGCGGCGGCATTCAGTCGATTCCGGTCGGCCAGTACGAGGCGGGCCAGGTTCTCGGCATGACCAAGGGACAGATCTTCCGCAAGGTAGTGCTGCTGCAGGTCATCAAGCGCATCGTCCCGCCGATGTCCAACGAGATCATCACGCTTGTAAAGGATACGTCTCTTGCGCGTGTCATCGCAGTGTATGAGATCATCTGGAACGGCCAGTCATTCATCAAGAGCGCGGGCATCATCTGGCCGCTGTTCTATACGGGTGTGTTCTATCTGCTCTTCTCCGGTCTTCTGACGATTCTGTTCGACCGCATTGAGAAGAAGCTCGGTTACTTCCGGTGAGAAGGCGTTCATGTAACGGCTTGGCAGGGGAATTTGAGACGTGCTGAATCGTTGCGGGTTTATTTACAAGGGTGAAGTTATCAATATGTCAATTCTTGAAGTAAAGCATGTACAGAAAAGTTTTGGAAATACAGAGGTCCTGAAGGACATCACGTTCTCCATGGAGGAAGGGACGGCCCTGTCGATCATCGGTTCCTCCGGATCGGGCAAAACAACGCTTCTCCGCTGCCTGAATTTCCTGGAAACCCCGGATGGCGGCACGATTTCGGTCAGGGGCGAGACCCTTTTTGACGCCGGGCTTCACGAGAAGGCAGGCGACGAGGAAATACGCCGCAAGCGTCTTCATTTCGGTATGGTGTTCCAGTCGTTCAACCTGTTCCCGCAGTACACGGCATTGGAGAATGTCATGCTGGCGCCGCGCCTTCTTTCCGAGGAGAAAGGGAAGAAGGAGGAAGAGGAGGAAAAGATCCGGGAGCACGCGGAAGCGCTTCTTCGTGAGATGGGTCTTGCCAACCGGATGAACAATTATCCGCATCAGCTCTCCGGCGGTCAGCAGCAGCGTGTCGCGATTGCGAGGGCGCTGGCACTCCGGCCGGACATTCTGTGCTTCGATGAGCCGACCTCGGCTTTGGATCCGGAGCTCACCGGCGAGGTTCTGAAGGTGATCCGGCGGCTTGCGGACAACCACACGACGATGATCATCGTGACGCACGAGATGGAATTCGCGCGGGACGTGTCCGATCATGTGATCTTCATGGACGACGGCCGGATTGCCGAGCAGGGAACACCGGAGGAGGTATTCGGGAATCCGAAGGAAGAGAGAACGAAGCAGTTCCTCTCCCGCTACAAGGGAAATGCGGAGTAAGGCGTCTCCTTTTGCGGAATGGTAGGAAGTACCTCTTTCGAAATGAGCTTTTGATCCTGAGTGGGCAGCAAGGAAGGCATGGGCATCCCCGGGGTGTCAAATGGTGGTAAATAGCGTATACTGTATGTCAGCCGCGGTGTCTGGGTGCACTGCGGCTGACAGTCTTTTGGGAAAAGAACGACGAGTATTGGAGGGAAGACAGATGGTGAAGAAGTATGCATTCGGAATCGATGTAGGCGGCACAACGATCAAGCACGGCCTTTTTGATGCGCAGAAGGAAGAACTCGTAGAAAGCTGGGAGATCCCGACCAGAACCGAGGACAACGGACGCTACATTCTGGAGGACATTGCCGCTTCGGTCAGGAAGAAGCTGGAAGAGAAGAAGATCGCGGCAGATGAGGTCGAAGGCCTCGGCATCGGCGTGCCAGGCCCGGTTCTGGAGAACGGTGTTGTCAACGAGGCGGTCAATCTTCACTGGGGCGTCATCGACGTGGCTTCCACGCTGTCTGGGCTTCTTGACGGCATGAAGGTGAAGGTCGGGAACGACGCGAATGTCGCGGCACTCGGCGAGCAGTGGAAGGGCGGCGGAAAGGGCTTTGAGAACATGGTCCTCGTCACGCTCGGAACCGGTGTCGGCGGCGGAATTATTTTGAACGGGAAGATCCTTCCGGGCTCCCATGGCGCAGGCGGAGAGATCGGTCACATGAAGGTCTCCGATCACGAGACGGATTCCTGCAACTGCGGCAAGAAGGGATGCCTTGAGCAGTACGCTTCGGCAAGCGGAATCGTGCGCGTAACAAGGAAGGAGCTTGCGAAGAACAAGAAGGCAACCACCCTGAAGGATGACGGCAGGCTCTCCGCGAAGAAGATCTTCGATGAGGCGAAGCAGGGCGATGAATTCGCGGTTTCCATGGTGGACGCGTTCGGAAAGAGACTCGGTGAGGCGCTTTCCGTGATCACGGCAGTGGTGGATCCGGAAGCGATCGTCATCGGGGGCGGCGTCTCCCGCGCAGGTCAGATCATTCTGGATGTCACGGAAAAATATTACACACCGGCCGCATTCCACGCGTGCCGCAGCGTTGTGTTCAAGCTGGCACAGCTCGGAAATGACGCGGGGATGTACGGCGCAGTCCGCATGGTGCTGCAGTGAGCTCTGACCGGCGGGTATTTTTATGAGAGAATTCGGGGACACCCCGAAACGTTATGCAGAATAAATCAGGCAGAGAGGCCCGGCAGGATTGCCGGACCTCTCTGTCTGGTTTATGATGAAAGACATGATTGAGATCAAAGAGATTGCGGACCTGACTCTTCCGGAGCTGGATCCGTATACGCATCTGAATGAAAACCAGCTGAAACATTACTACGAGCCGGAACGCGGAATTTTCATCGGGGAGAGCCATACGGTGATCGAGCGGGCTCTGCTGGCCGGGTATGAACCGCTTTCGGTCCTGCTGGAGCGGAGGTTTCTTGCAACAGAAGGCGCGGAAATTCTGCGGCTGTGCGGCGAAAGACAAGAGACGGTGCCGGTTTATGTGTCGGAACTGGAGGTTCTGAGCAGGCTGACCGGGTATCATCTGACGCGCGGAATCCTCTGTGCGTTCCGCAGAAAGGTCCTGCCGTCGGTGGAAGAGGTCTGCCGGGGAGCTTCGCGGATCGCGGTGCTGGAGAACATCGAGAATCCGACGAATGTCGGGGCGATCATCCGGTCCGCCGCTGCGCTGGATATGGACGCCGTTCTTCTGACGCCGGAGTGTGCGGATCCCCTGTACCGCAGGGCCATCCGGGTCAGCGTCGGAACGGTTTTTCAGGTTCCGTGGACGTATATCGGCGTTCCTGCGTGGCACGGAGACCGGATGAAGAATGCGGATCCCGGGAAGTGCCGGAGAGAAGAGGGAGACAATCCGTCCGGGTGGCCGGAGGAAGGAATGGATTACCTGCACCGGCTCGGATTCCGGACTGCGGCGATGGCACTGCGGCATGACACGGTGGAGATTGACGATCCGGGGCTCCTTCGTGAGGAGAAACTCGCCATTGTCCTTGGCAATGAAGGAGACGGGCTGACGGAGCAGACGATTGCCGCCTGTGACTACACGGTGAAGATCCCGATGTCACATGGCGTGGATTCCTTGAATGTGGCGGCTGCAAGTGCGGTGGCCTTCTGGCAGCTGGGACACCGGAGAAGTTGAGAGTGGGTAGAATATGTGCGGAATTGCCGGAATCATTAACATAGGGAGTACCGAGGACCAAAGAGAAAACATGCAGAGAATGCGGAACCGCATGCTGCACCGCGGGCCGGACGGCGGAGGAACCTGGGTGTCCCCGGACGGCGTATGTACGCTGGGACACCAGCGGCTTTCCATTCTGGATCTTTCCATGAACGGGGCGCAGCCGATGATTTCGCATTCCGGGAAGACAGCGATTACCTACAATGGGGAAATCTACAATTTTGCCCGGGTGAGGGAGCAGCTCGAGAAGGATGCCGCGGCGAAGGGGCAGAGGATTGAATTCCGCAGTACCTGCGACACCGAGGTTCTGCAGGAGGCCATCGAGTTTTACGGCATGGAGAAGGCACTGTCCCTGTGCAAGGGGATGTTCGCCATTGCCTGTTACGAGATCGAAACGGGAACGCTCACGCTGGCAAGAGACCGGATCGGAGAGAAGCCCCTGTATTACGGCTGGCTTTCCGGGATTTCTGCGGGCCGTGAGAGCGGCTCCGGCGCAGCGGAAGGAACTGCCGGGAGGGGATGCGTCTTTGCCTTCTCTTCGGATCTGGGCAGTATCCGGGCGATTCGCGGCTTCTCCAATCCGATCCGCGAGGAGGTTCTGGACCTGTATTTCGAGCACGGAGTGATTCCGGCTCCTTACACGATCTACCGTGACATCTATAAGCTGGAGCCCGGGACGATCATGACGCTGAAGGCTCCGTTTACGGAAGATGCGGCGGAGCGGCAGACGTTCTGGTCCGTGACGGATGTCGCGGTCCGCGGACAGAAGAATCTTTTTGCCGGAACGAGAGAGGAAGCGGCGGATGAGCTGGAGCGGCTCCTTCGTGCGTCCATCCGGGATCAGATGGTGGCGGATGTGCCGCTGGGAGCCTTCCTGTCCGCGGGAATTGATTCCGGTACCATCGTCTCCCTGATGCAGCAGGAGAGCAGCCGGAAGGTGAAGACGTTCACCATCGGAATGGAAGATCCGTCCTACAACGAGGCGGCGTGCGCGGCGCAGATCGCCCGGCACCTCGGGACAGAGCACACGGAGCTGACCATCACGGAGGAGGATGCGAAGGCAGTGATTCCGCTCCTTCCGTCGATGTTCGCGGAGCCGTTTGCGGATTCCTCGCAGATTCCGACGTATCTGGTCAGCAGGATGACAAGAGAGCATGTGACGGTTTCCCTGTCGGGCGATGCAGGGGATGAGCTTTTCTGCGGCTACTACGACTATCCGGCGACGGCGCGTAAATGGGGCAAAATCCGGAAGATTCCGTACCCCTTCCGGAAGGCGGCGGGGGCTTTGCTCGAACACAGCCCGCTGTCGGCAAAAGAGATGGTCCGTATCAAGAGTCAGATTCTGCAGGCGGAAAGTCCGGAGGAAGTCTACCGGCTTTCCTTTGAGACGGATCCGCTGGTTTTTCAGATTGCAAGAAAACACGGAAAGCTCCCGTATGCATATACCGAGACCGGCAGGGATGTCACGGGAGAGGTCTGCCACGACATCATGCTGATGGACCTTCGGATGTATCACCCGGACGACATTCTGGTCAAGGTGGACCGCACGGCAATGGCGGTGTCGCTGGAGACGCGTGTTCCGTTTCTGGATAAGGATGTCGTGGAATTCGCCTGGACGCTTCCTCTGGAATATCTGCGGGAGGGCGACACCGGCAAGCTCGTTCTCCGGGACGTTCTGTACCGGTATGTGCCAAGAGACCTGATGGACCGTCCGAAGAAGGGATTCTCGATTCCGATCCGGAAGTGGCTGAAGACGCCGCAGCTGCGCGCCTGGGCGGAAGATCTGATTGCTCCGGAAAAGCTCCGGCAGCAGGGACTTCTGGATCCGGAAGTGGTGCAGCGGATCTGGTCGGATTTCATGGAGAAGGATGTGTGGCGGATTCAGATCTGGTACATTCTGATGTTCCAGGCCTGGTATGAAGGGGAATATTGCAGACAGCAATAGTATGAAAAGCGGGCCTGGCAGATGTTATCCGTGAGCGGGCACGGCTCTCGCCTCTTTCTCGGGACCTAACGGCACTAAGTTCGCTGAAATACGCTCACAAGTGCCGAGGCCCTCGCAAAGGCCCGCTCTCCGGATAATCATCTGCCCTCCCGCCTGGAGGCCCGCCGGTAACCATCACTCTCCCATCCGGAGGGCCGCCGGTAACCATCTGCCCTCCCGCCTGGAGGCCCGCCGGTTAACCATCACTCTTCCGCCCGGAGGTCCGCCGGTAACCATCTGCTCTCCTGCCAGGAGGGACGGAAAATGCGAACAGGCACGGAATATTTACACTATCTGTTGACAGGATTCCATGCACGTGCTATTGTATCTGGGTCTGAGTAATCAGAAGACATCAAGCAGAGTTCCACTCTCACCTGACCGGTCAGCAACAATGCACTGGCAGAGTTCATGATTATCACACCGCCTGATGATAACGATTGTGTTTGTCTTTACAGGAAGTGAAGAGAACCGGCAATCGGAATTGCAGACAAGGCGGCATGAAGTACACAGAAGAGATCTTCGGTGAAGAGGATTTAAGAGCTCCATGGGTTTCATGGAGAATGGCCGGACGGCCGTGTACTTTTGCGGAATGTGAGAAATGATGACAGTGGCGACCTGCTGCTGTCATCTTTTTTTGAGAATTCCGGATTTTTCCGGGAGGATGCCGGACAGGGCCTTTCACATCTGACCGGCAGGCAGTATTGAGGGAGGGCAAACCTATTAATAACAACAATAACCGAAGACAGCAGCGCAGACCGGAAGTGCCGATCAACGAGCAGATCCGGGATAAGGAAATCCGCGTAATCGGTGCGGATGGAGAACAGCTCGGCGTTATGCCTACTGAGGAAGCCAGAAAGATGGCCCGCGATGCAGAACTGGATCTGGTTCTGATTGCAGCGACGGCGCAGCCGCCTGTCTGCCGGATCATCGACTACGGCAAGTTTAAGTATGAGCGTCTTCGCAAGGAGAAGGAAGCCAAGAAGAAGCAGCATGTTGTGGAGATCAAGGAAATCCGTATGTCTCCGAACATTGATCAGAATGATCTGAATACGAAGATCGGTTCTGCAAGGAAGTTCCTGGAGCGCGGTGACCGCGTGAAGGTAACGCTTCGCTTCCGCGGCCGCGAGATGGCTCATATGAGCGAGAGTGCCCACATCCTGACGGACTTTGCCAATGCACTGGTGGATATCGCTGTGGTAGACAAGGCACCGAAGGTGGAAGGTAGATCCATGTCCCTGTTCCTGGTTCAGAAGAAGTGATCTGTCCGGGACAGCGTGCAGGAATCATCAACACAAGACCGGCTTTTGCCGGCTCAGAAGGAGGAATTAGTCATGCCTAGAATGAAAACAAACAGATCCGCTGCAAAGCGCTTCAAACTCAGCGGAAATGGTAAGCTGATCCGCAACAAGGCTTATAAGAGCCACATCCTTACCAAGAAGACCACGAAGAGAAAGAGAAACCTTCGTCAGCCCGCAGTTACGGATGCAACGAACGTAAAGAACATGAAGAAGATCATGCCTTACCTTTAATTCAGGTGCATGATGGTTATTTGATGGAGGAAATCGAAGATGGCAAGAATTAAAG
Source organism: Lachnospiraceae bacterium (assembly GCA_036721955.1). Lineage (GTDB taxonomy): Bacteria > Bacillota > Clostridia > Lachnospirales > Lachnospiraceae > CAG-791. The sequence continues at coordinate 11,102 of DAIMKA010000033.1, forward strand.
GTGGCTTAAACGCCAAGAAGAAGCATAACAGAGTTCTGAAGCTCGCAAAGGGCTACAGAGGAGCCAGATCCAGCCAGTACAGAGTGGCAAAGCAGTCCGTAATGCGTGCGCAGAATTCTGCATTCGCTGGCAGAAAGCTTCGCAAGAGAGACATGAGATCCCTCTGGATCGCACGTATCAACGCAGCTGCAAGAATCAACGGACTTTCCTACAGCAAGCTGATGCACGGTCTTAAGGTTGCAGGCATTGACATCAACCGCAAGATGCTGGCTGAGATGGCAGTCAACGATGCAAACGGATTTGCAGCACTTGCAGAGGTTGCAAAGAAGAACGCATAATGTAATTCATTCAGTACATGGTGTTTCCTTATCAGGAATTGTCTGCTTACGGGCAGATTCTTATAAGAAATCGCCATACGCGGAATCGTTATTCAAAAGAGAACAATACGAAAAATGCAAAGGAGCAGGACACGGATGTGCCCTGCTCTTTTCGCGGTGGTACACCAGGCGGCATAGAACCCATGCGCAAAGGGGAATAGGACAATCCCATCTGGTGTCTGTCTGCGGCGCGGCCGGCAGCTTTGGAAGGAAGTGAAAATCAGATGAATCTTTTTGATGTGATCGGACCTGTCATGGTGGGCCCGTCCAGTTCTCATACGGCAGGAGCGGTCCGGATCGGAAATGTGAGCCGAAAGCTCCTGGGAGAGCGTGTGAAGAAAGCCATAATCGGCCTTCATGGCTCCTTTCTGGCGACAGGGAGCGGACATGGAACCGACCGGGCACTGATTGCCGGGCTCCTCGGCCTTGACGTGGATGATGACCGGATCCCGCACAGCTTCGAACTGGCCAGAGAACGCGGACTGGAATTTCATTTTGACGCAGTGGATCTCGGAGAGGATGCCAATCCGAATTCGGCCAGGCTCCTTCTGACATCGGATTCCGGAAGAGAGCTGGAAATTGTAGGGGCCTCGGTGGGAGGCGGACGGATCATGATCACCGAGCTGGATGGTCTGGCGGCGAATTTCAGCGGGGACTATCCGACGCTGATTGTCCACAATGAAGATCAGCCGGGACATGTGGCGGAGGTGACCTCCATGCTGCAGCACAAATCGGTCAATATTGCGACGATGCAGCTCTACCGCTCCGGAAGAGGCGGCCATGCCGTCATGGTTCTGGAGTGCGATCAGGAGATTCCGCTGGAATCCGTGCGGTGGCTGGAGCATCTGGAGGGAGTGGAGAAGGTGACGTATTACAGCCTTCTGGAGGATCCGGATGGGGACAGAGCACAGCGCCAGCCACAGCAGCAGGAGAAGTGAGACAGGGGCATCGGTGCTGACGCACCGGCTGCCGTATTCGGCAAAACCACTGCACTCGAAGATGTCTGATGACATCTTCTCCTGCTTAGAGTGCCGCTTGGCGG
>DAIMKA010000034.1:0-12471 GCA_036721955.1 Lachnospiraceae bacterium
CACGCAGTAGTCCAGCGCGGGCTCGAACGACGCATAGGTCTTTCCGGTCACCGCATTCTTGATCTCATCCAGGGTAAAGCCGAGGGCAATCTTCGCCGCTACCTTTGCAATCGGGTAGCCGGTCGCCTTGGAAGCCAGTGCCGAGGAGCGGGACACACGGGGATTCACCTCGATGACGCAGTACTCAAAGCTCGTCGGATGAAGCGCGAACTGATGTTCAGAGCCGCGGTCCGCAGCATCTGATATTCCTTGTCGGAAAGCGTCTGGGAAGGTGCCACGACAATGGAATCACCGGTGTGCACGCCGACGGGATCAATGTTCTCCATGTTGCAGACGGTAATGCAGTTGCCCGCTCCGTCGCGCATGACCTCGTACTCGATTTCCTTCCATCCGGAAATGCAGCGCTCCACCAGAACCTGTCCCACGCGGGAGAGCCGCAGGCCGTTCTCCAGAATCTTGCGAAGCTCTGCCGTGTTGTGTGCGATGCCGCCGCCGGAGCCTCCCAGCGTATAAGCGGGACGAAGAACCACCGGGAAGCCGATCTTCTCGGCAAACTTCACACCGTCCTCCACGTTCTCCACGACCTCGGAGGCCGCGACCGGCTCGCCGATCTTCTCCATGGTCTCCTTGAACATCTCGCGGTCTTCCGCCTTCTTGATGGTCAGGGCCGTTGTTCCGAGAAGCTTGACGCCGTGTGCCTCCAGAAATCCGGACTCGGCAAGCTCCATGCCGAGATTCAGACCCGCCTGGCCGCCCAGGGTCGGAAGGATGGAATCCGGCTTTTCCTTCTCAATGATCTTCTCCAGGACCTTCGCGGTCAGGGGCTCGATATAAACCTCGTCCGCAATGTCCTTATCGGTCATGATGGTTGCGGGGTTGGAGTTGACCAGGCACACCTCCACGCCCTCTTCCTTCAGGGAGCGGCAGGCCTGGGTTCCCGCATAGTCAAACTCCGCCGCCTGTCCGATGACAATCGGGCCGGAGCCGATGACCATTACCTTCTTCACATCTTCTCTCTTCGGCATGATTACTCCGCCTCCTTTCCGTCAGCTGCAAAAGCGCTGTTCCGTCCCTCTTTGATGTTGTCGATGAAGCGGTCGAAAAGGAATCCCGAATCCTGCGGGCCCGGGCAGGCTTCCGGATGGAACTGCACGGTAAAGATGTTCTTGTTTCTGTAAATCAGTCCTTCGTTCGTGCCGTCATTGACGTTGCAGAAAAGAGGCGCCGCAACCTCCGGATTCACCGAAGTCTCGTCCACGGCATATCCGTGATTCTGCGAGGAAATGTAAACCCGTCCGGTCGTCAGATCCTTCACCGGATGATTGCCGCCGCGGTGGCCGTATTTCAGCTTATAGGTGTCGCTTCCGGTTGCCAGTGCCATCAGCTGATGTCCGAGGCAGATCGCGAAAATCGGCACATTGCTCTCATAGAGCTTCCGCACCTCCGCGATGATGGAAGTGCACTCCTTCGGATCGCCGGGGCCGTTGGAAATCATGATTCCGTCCGGGTGATCCGCAAGAATCTCCTCCGCCGGTGTGAGTGCGGGATAAACCGTCACATCACAGCCCCGCATCGCAAGACTGCGCACAATGTTCTTCTTCAGTCCGACATCCAGGAGGGCAATCTTAAGTCCCGCGCCGTTTAACCTGCGCACAAGGCTCGGACGCTTCTCCTTCCTGGATTTGTCGCCGTCCAGATACTTCTCATATTCATCCTGGTCAAAAAACGCGTGGCCGGAAAGCGGACCGTTCTCAGAAAGATCCCTCGTGCCCGGCACGGTGTATTTCTCCCTGCAGGTAACCTTCTCCACCACCTTGCCGCAGGTATACTTCTTCAGCTGCGGCAGAATGATGTTCAGATCATAGTGCTCGTCTGTCGTCACCATGCCGTTCATCGTACCCCTCTCACGGAGGAGCTTGGTGAGAGCACGCGTATCAATTCCCGCAATTCCGGGAATGTCATACTGCTTCATGAACGCGTCCAGACTCTCGTCGCTTCGGAAATTCGACGGCGTGCGGCACTCCTCCCGCACGATCAGCGCGTCCGGCCACGGCCGTTCGGATTCCATATCCTCCAGGCACACACCGTAATTGCCGATCAGCGGATATGTCATGCAAACCGCCTGTCCGGCATAGCTGGGATCGGTCAGGACCTCCGGATAGCCTGCCATTGAGGTGTTGAATACAATCTCACTGATCACCTCTTTGACGGCTCCGAACGAAGTTCCCGTAAATACCGTTCCGTCCTCCAGAATTAAAAATGCCTTCATTTCTACTGTCCCTTCTATATGATCAGCCGATGGAAGTCACTCCCACCCGGGCCGAAGATATCACTCTGTGTTCTGCATCTGCTCCGCCGGTTCCCGCCGCCTGAAGCACTTCTGCAGAACCTTCCCCGCATACGGCAGTCTGCCGGCAATCCGGAACTCTTTGCCCGGATCTTATCGGAAATACTTCACACCGCTCTCGAAGATTTTCAGATCCTGCTGCCCCGCGATATTGATCGCGACATGGTCGCCGATTCGCTCCGAGTGGCACATCTTGCCGAGAACACGTCCGTCCGGGCTCGTGATGCCCTCGATTGCGCAGTAGGAACCGTTGATGTTCCACTCTTCATCCATGGAGACATTGCCCTCCGGATCACAGTACTGCGTTGCGACCTGACCGTTTTCAAAGAGACGGTCCAGCCACTCCTTCGGTGCAACAAAGCGGCCCTCTCCGTGGGAGGCCGGATTGACATAGACGCCGCCGAGCTCCGCCTCCTGAAGCCAGGGAGACTTGTTGCTGATAACGCGCAGGTACGCCTCTTTGGAAATGTGACGGCCGATGGTGTTGAACGTCAGCGTCGGAGAATCCTCCTTCTGACCGGTCAGCGCTCCGTTCGGAACCAGTCCCAGCTTGATGAGGGCCTGGAAGCCGTTGCAGATGCCGAGGACCAGACCGTCCCGGTTGTTCAGAAGATCCTGAATGGCCTCGCTGATCTTCTCGTTCCGGAAGCTGGTCGCGAAGAACTTCGCACTGCCGTCCGGCTCATCGCCCGCGGAGAATCCGCCGGGGAACATGATCATCTGCGCCTTCTCAATGGTTCTGCCGAACTCCTCCACGGACTCGCGGATGCCTTCCGGCGTGATGTTGCGGAATACGCGGACCTCGGCCCTTGCTCCTGCCTTCTCAAATGCAGCAGCGGAATCGTACTCGCAGTTGGTTCCCGGGAAAACCGGAATGAAAACGGTCGGCTGTCCGATCTTATGGCTGCAGATGTGAACGGACTCCGCATGATACAGCGGGGATTCCACCTGCTCTTTTCCGGGCACGGCAACCGTCGGGAATACGCTCTCAAGCGGAGCCTTCCAGGCCGCCAGCGCATCCTCGCAGCCGACACTCACGCCGCCGTATTCGAATCCGTCCTCCGTGCCTGCCACGGTACCTATGATCTCGTAGTCCGCGTCCTCCAGATCCTCCAGCGTATCCGCTTCCTCTTCACGGATTTCCAGAAGAATGTCGCCCATTCCGTTGTCATAGAAGGAGCGCACCGGAAGCTCATCGTTGAATTTCACGCCGAGATGATTGCCGAAGGCCATCTTCGCCGCCGCAGCCGCGACACCATAGCAGTCCAGTGCATAGCCTGCCACCGCGATGCCGGAGCGCAGAAGCCCTGTAATTTTCTCATAAAGCGCGATGACGCGGTCATAGACCGGAATGTCATACTCGTCCTTCTCGATCCGGAAGCGGACCAGAAGGTCGCCGGGGTGCTTCAGCTCCGGCGTCACAATGTCATTCTCGCCCGCGACGTCAACGGCAAAGGAAACCAGAGTCGGCGGAACATCAATGTCCCTGCCCTTATCCTCAAAGGTTCCGGACATGGAGTCCTTGCCGCCGATGGAGGCAATGCCGTAGCCGATCTGCGCATCGTACGCGCCGAGGAGTGCCGCGAACGGCTGACTCCAGCGCTTCGGATCCCGGCTCATGCGCCGGAAGAATTCCTGGAAGGTGAAATGAAGCTTCTCAAAGGATCCGCCGCTTGCGATAACCTTCGCAATCGACTCCGTCACCGCATAGATTGCGCCGTGGTACGGGCTCCAGCTGGACAGGTACGGATCAAAGCCGTAGCTCATCATCGTCACCGTGTCCGTTCTGCCGCCGAGTACCGGAAGCTTCGCCACCATGGTCTGCGTCTCCGTCAGCTGATACTGACCGCCGTACGGCATGGTCACGGTCCCTGCTCCGATGGAGGAGTCAAACCGTTCCACCAGTCCCTTCTGGGAGCAGACATTCAGATCGCCGAGCTGCGCGGCAAAGGCGGTTGCAAAGGCCTGTCCGTCCGCAGACTCCTCTTCCAGACCGTCCAGAACCGCCGCAGCCTTTGCGGATGCAATTTTCTTCAGATAGTTGTCCTTCTCGGAAGGAGCCTCTACCTCCACATCGGTTTCCTGATGGGCGCCGTTGGTATCAAGGAAAGCGCGGGAAATATCCACGATGGCCTTTCCTCTCCAGTTCAGCACCAGATTCGGCTTCTTCGTCACAACGGCAACCGGTGTTGCCTCCAGATTCTCCTCCGCGGCATAGCGGAGGAACTCATCGCGGTCCTTCGGGGCAACCACAACCGCCATTCTCTCCTGCGATTCGGAGATGGCAAGCTCGGTGCCGTCAAGGCCTTCGTATTTCTTCGGAACAAGATCCAGATTGACATCCAGGCCGTCCGCCAGCTCGCCGATGGCAACCGAGACGCCGCCCGCACCGAAGTCGTTGCACTTCTTGATGAGGTGGGAAACCTCTGGTCTTCGGAAGAGTCTCTGCAGCTTTCTCTCTGTCGGCGCATTTCCCTTCTGGACCTCTGCACCGCAGGATTCCAGAGATTTCTCCGTGTGCTTCTTGGAGGAGCCGGTTGCTCCGCCGCAGCCGTCACGTCCGGTCCGGCCGCCCAGGAGAATGATGATATCGCCGGGATCACTGTTCTCGCGGATGACATCCGAGCGTCTTGCCGCTCCCATGACCGCACCGATCTCCATGCGCTTTGCCACATAGTTCGGATGGTAGATCTCCTTGACCTCTCCGGTGGCAAGGCCGATCTGATTGCCATAGCTGGAATAACCCTGTGCGGCTCCCGTGCAGAGCTTCTTCTGCGGAAGCTTGCCCTCCAGCGTCTGTGAAACCGGAACCGTCGGATCTGCCGCGCCGGTCACACGCATCGCCTGATAGACATAGCCGCGTCCCGAGAGCGGATCACGGATCGCACCGCCAAGGCATGTCGCGGCGCCGCCGAACGGCTCGATCTCCGTCGGATGGTTGTGCGTCTCGTTCTTGAAGAACATCAGCCACTCTTCACGGACCGGGCCCTCCCCATAGTCCACTTCCACCGGGATGACCACGGAGCAGGCATTGTTCTCATCGGACTCCTCCTGATCGGTCAGCTTTCCGTCCGCCTTGAGCTTCTTCACGCCGATGATGGCAAGATCCATCAGGCAGGGATACTTGTCCGGGCGATCCTTATACATCTCCGCGCGGGTATCCTGATAACTCTGGAAGGAGGTTTCCATCGGAACCTTGTAGTAGCCGTCGCCGAAGGTCACATTCTTCAGCTCCGTCGCAAAGGTTGTGTGGCGGCAGTGGTCGGACCAGTAGGTATCCAGCACGCGGATCTCCGTCATCGTGGGATTCCGGTGGACTTCTCCATCGAATTTCCCGTCGAAATAATCCTGAATCAGCTTAAAATCCTCAAAGGTCATCGCAAGGCCGAGAGAATCGTACAGCTCCTTCAGCTGAAGCTCCGTCATCTCGATAAAACCGTCAAAAACCCGGACATCCGGTGCCTGCGGATATTCCGCCACCAGTGTCTCGGGTTTGTCCATCCCGGTCTCTCTCGAATCCACGGGATTGATCAGATCGGATTTGATTCGGCTGAACTCTTCATCGGAAATGCTGCCCGTCAGAACATACGTCTGCGCCGTCCGGATAATCACATGCGAATCCGGATTCAGAAGCTGAATGCACTGAACGGCAGAATCTGCCCGCTGATCAAACTGGCCGGGAAGAGACTCAACGGAAAAAACACGTGCTCCCTCTGGGATGTCAAAGGTCTCCAGATACAGGTCATCGACCGGCGGCTCCGAGAAAACGCAGCGGCATGCCGTCTCAAAGACATCATCGCGGATGTTCTCCACATCGTAGCGAATCAGCAGACGCAGATCTTCAATTCCCTCAATCCCGAGGAAAGTGCGGATCTCTTCCAGCTGCCCTCTTGCCTTCACGGCATACGGCTTTTTCTTCTCTACATAGATTCTTCTTACATCACTCATTCCTGCTGTCTCCTTCGTGGGCAGTCGCCCGATCCAGTTTGCAATGTGTGATAACTGTTCAGCACATGGTGATTTCTGATGTAAATTGCCCGCTTGCGGGCATGTTCACGTCAGAAATTGCCATGCGGCCAAGCCCCGGAGGGGCTCTGGCCAACGGCATCTCGAATTTTCGCAGGGAATTCGAGATGCCCTGAACAGTTACAAGGTTTGAGGTAAATCATCTGTCCTTCCCGCCAGGAGCTTTTCCGTTCTCCGGGCATAAAGACAGTCATACTCTTAAAAGTATAGCATATGCCGCGATTCTTTTTACAGAAATGCACAGTAGAAAAAAAAGGCAGCCCACCACTGCGTTTTGGTCAGTTTCCCATGAAGCAGTAAAAAAACTGTTCCATTCTCCCATGCCGGGCGTGGGGAAATACACGGCGCCACCTGTGTACATTTCCTGGATTGTGCTAGAATGTTGGGATTGTGGTAGCTGTTCCAGGCATCCCGGATTTTCTTACAAAATTCCCGACGTTATCAGCATCTTCGGGTTTAACTGCATGACAATTTTGAGCGTAAACATACTTGTGAGCGATCTGTTTACATTCCAAAGCTGCCTTGTGCGGAACTGTTACAGATTATGAAATCATTATGGAGGCAGGAGCTTCATGCCACATATATCCGATAAGAGAAAACAGTTGCAATCCGGGACTTCCCGGCACATAAAGAAGATTCTCGCTTTTCTCCCGGCTCTTCTTGTCATGATCATGATCTTCCGGTTCTCCTCACAGAACGCGGATGACTCTTCCGTGGAAAGTCTCCGGATCACAAGAGATCTCATCCTGTCCATCCGGGATCAGTTCCGGCTGTCCTGGACGCCGGAGGAGCTTGCCTTCTACATTGACCGGAGCGAATTCTACGTCCGCAAGCTTGCCCATTTCAGCGAATACGCGCTTCTCGGCATCAGCCTGATTCTCCCCGTCACCGCCTGTTACTCCGACCGGTTCCGCAGGAGAGCTCTGGTCCTGATCACCTGGGGCATCTGCGCCGTCTACGCCGCCTCCGATGAGTTTCACCAGTCCTTCTCTCCGGGTCGCTCTCCGCAGCTTCGCGATGTGGTGATCGACAGCTGCGGGGCTCTGACGGGAATTCTCCTCGGCCTTCTCTTCCTGCGCATCCGCGCACGGCTGCACCGGAAACGTCCGCGTCATTGATTCCTACGCAGGGCATTCCGGTTCGGCATATGCCGGTTCCCATCATGATATGTCCGCAAATGGCCCACTCATAAATCAAAACCAGCATGTGCGGAACAATTGCGCGGAACAATTGCCAAAAAGCGGTTGTGCTTTCCGGCCCGCCGTGGTATAGTATCCAAGTCGGTTACGAACCGACAGGATTTTTATATAGAGGCATCGTCGAATGGCTAAGACTGTGGTCTCCAAAACCGCCAATGGGGGTTCGAATCCCTCTGCCTCTGCTTCATATTAAGACGGGAAGCAGCTATTTTGGCTGCTTCCCGTTTCGTTATAGTAAATTTAATGTGTCATTTCTGTGTCACAGATAGCCTTTTAAGTTTTCAGAGTATTCATCTCTATGAGAAAACGCAGCAGCCGGGTCATTCGCCCAGCTGCTGCGCTGCTTCCTGAAGGCTGCGGATTCCGATCACATGGATGCCTTCCGGCACCTTCAACCCTTTGATATTGCTGGCAGGAAGAAGAACGGTCTGAAAGCCGAGCTTTGCCGCCTCCTGAACCCGCATATCTGCCATCGTCACCATACGGACCTCTCCGGAGAGTCCGATCTCCCCGAATGCCACCGTTTTGTCTCCCACCGGAAGTCCCCGGTAACTGGAGAGAATTGCCAGGGCAATTCCTAAATCCAGTGCAGGCTCCGTCTGCCGGATGCCTCCTGCCAGATTGACATAGGCGTCATACTCCGAGAGCGGGATTCCGAGTCTTTTCTCGAGAACCGCCATCAGAAGGCTGACCCTGTTGTAATCCGTTCCTGTCGCCTGCCGCTTCGGAAATCCGAAGCTTGTCTTGCAGACAAGGGCCTGCACCTCGGTCAGCATTGCCCTCGTCCCATCCATGCTGCAGGACACCACGGAACCGCACGCGTTCTCCGGCCTTCCGGAGAGCATGTACTCCGACGGGTTCTCTACCTCGCACAGGCCTTCCCGCCGCATCTCGAAAATTCCGATTTCATTCGTCGATCCGAACCGGTTCTTCACGCCGCGGATGATGCGGTAGGACGCGTAGCGGTCGCCTTCAAAATAAAGGACCGTATCGACCATGTGCTCCAGGACTCTCGGTCCCGCCACGGTTCCCTCCTTCGTGACATGACCGATGATGAAGAACGTGATCCCCATCTGCTTCGCCAGCCGCAGCAGGACTCCCGTGGTCTCCCGGATCTGGGAAATGCTGCCCGGTGCCGCGTCCACGGAGGAATTGTTCATGGTCTGGATGGAATCAATGACGACCAGCTCCGGTTTCTCTTCCATCAGGACCTCTGTGATCCGGTCCAGATCGGTCTCGCAGTAGAATTTCAGCTGATCGCTGACCCTGCCGATTCTTCCTGCCCGGAGCTTGATCTGATGAAGGGATTCCTCGCCGCTGACATAGATGACTCTTCTGCCGTCCTCCGCAAGATTCCGCGTCACCTGCAGAAGGAGCGTTGATTTTCCGATACCGGGATCACCGCCGACCAGCAGCATGGAGCCCTTGACAATGCCGCCTCCGAGAACCCGGTCCAGCTCTCCGTACCCCGTAGACCACCGAACCTCGCCCTCATCGTGAATTTCCGAAAGGGAAACCGGTCTTGCCGAAGAAAGTGCCCCGGGCACGGCATTTTTCCCTCCCCGGAATGAGGATGCCGCGGAGATACTCACCCGGACCGGAGCCTCCACCATGGTGTTCCAGGCGTGACAGGCGGGGCACTGCCCCACCCATTTGGCCGACTCATATCCGCACTCGCTGCAGTAAAACGCGGTGGTTCTCTTCTTATTCGGCATGGCCTTCGTGTTCCTTCCTGCCGGGATCCGCGGATCCGTGTCCCGCAGAGGACTTCCCGTTTCCGGCATTCCTTCCGCTTCTTGTCCTCGTCTTCTCGAACGTCACCCTGCCCTCACGGCAGCCGATGGTCACCTGGTCTCCCGACCGGAATTCCTCCGAAAGGAGCCGCATCGCCAACTCGTCCTCCACCACACTCTGGATGGCCCGGCGAAGCGGACGTGCTCCCATCTTGGGATCCGCATATTTGTTCACCAGATGCTCCTTCAGCGACGAAGTGACATGAAGCGTGAGCCCCAGCTGCGACTGTGCACGTCGTATCAGATCATTGCACAGGAGCGTCGTGATCCTCAAAAGCTCCTCGTGCGTCAGCGCGTGGAACACCTCAATTCCGTCGATCCGGTTGATGAATTCCGGGCGGAACATCCTGCGGACCTCCGCCATCACGCCGGCCTGCATCTTCTCATATTCCTGCTCCTGCGTCGGCTTCTGGGAGAAACCGATGGTGTGTGCATCCACAATATTCCGCGCGCCCACATTCGAGGTCATGATGATGATCGTATTGCGGAAATTCACCTGCCTTCCCTTGGAATCCGTAAGGTGTCCCTCGTCCAGAATCTGCAGGAGAATGTTGAAAACATCCGGATTGGCCTTCTCAATCTCATCGAAAAGGACCACGGAATAGGGATTCTTGCGCACCTTGTCTGTGAGCTGACCGCCTTCATCATAGCCGACGTATCCGGGAGCGGAGCCGATCATCTTGGAGACGGCATACTGCTCCATGTATTCCGACATATCGACGCGGATCATGTTCTTCTCGTCTCCGAAAACAGCCTCGGCCAGTGCCTTCGCAAGCTCGGTTTTGCCGACGCCGGTCGGTCCCAGGAAGAGGAAGGAACCGATGGGACGGTGCGGATCCTGAAGGCCAACGCGCCCCCGGCGGATCGCCTTCGCCACTGCCTTCACCGCGTCCTCCTGTCCGATCACTCTCTTATGAAGCGTATCCTCCAGGCGCAGGAGCCGTTCACTCTCCTTTTCCGTAAGACGGCTCACCGGAACCTTGGACCAGACGGAAATCACGCCTGCAACGTCCTCCGGCGTCACAACGGGGAGGTTGTTTTCTTCCCGCTTCTCCGTGCTGCGGAGCGCCTGCTCGAACTGCTCCCGGAGCTGATCGTAGCGCTTTCTCACCGCTCTTGCCGAGCGGACCTTGCCTGCCACTACTGCCTTTGCGAGCTTCTCGTCTTCCTCCGCAAGCTTCTTCTCCAGTGCCGCCGCAGGATCTGCTTCCTTCCTGTCCGGCTTCTTCAGACGTACTGCCGCGCAGGCTTCATCGATGACATCAATTGCCTTGTCCGGAAGATTCCGGTCATTGATGTAGCGCTGGGAGAGCCGGACCGCCTCCTTCATGGCCTCTTCACTGACCTTCACGCGGTGATGCTCCTCATAGCGGGGCACAATGCCCTTCAGGATTTCCAGCGTCTCCGCCTCCGAAGGCTCCTCCACCATCACCGGCTGAAACCGGCGCTCCAGTGCCGCATCCTTCTCCACATACTTGTGATATTCGTTCACGGTCGTCGCGCCGATCAGCTGGATCTCGCCTCTTGCAAGGGCGGGCTTCAGAATATTCGAAGCGTCAATGGCTCCTTCCGCGCCGCCCGCACCGATCAGGGTGTGCATCTCATCCACAAACAGGATGACATCGCCCGCGCTGCGGACCTCTTCGATCACGCCCTTGATGCGCTCCTCGAACTCTCCGCGGTACTTCGATCCGGCTACCATGCCGGACAGATCCAGGGTCAGAAGGCGCTTGCCGCGCACCGTCTCCGGCACCTCGCCGCGGACAATCTTCTGCGCAAGGCCCTCGACAATCGCCGTTTTGCCGACACCGGGCTCACCGATCAGGCAGGGATTGTTCTTCGTCCTTCTCGACAGGATCTGAATGACTCTCTGCATTTCCGTATCGCGGCCCACCACGGGGTCCAGACTTCCGTCCGCCGCCTGCGCGGTCAGATCACGGCTGTACTGCTCCAGCATGCTCCTTCCGTTTCCTGCGCTGTCCTGGCCCTGCTGATCTCCCGTCAGGTCCTGACGGTGCTCCTGCAGATTGACGCCCATTGCCGCAAGCGTCTCAAAATAAATCTTCGCGACGTTCGCACCGGATGCCTCCATCAGCTTCAACGCCACATTCTGACGCTCCAGAATGGCCGCAAGGAGGAAATATTCCGTCCCGAGCTCCTTCGCGTGATACTCTTCCTCGGCAAGCTCCTCGGCGCCGTCCAGAATATCGCGGAGCCTGGGCGTGTAGCCCTCACGGTCGAGAACAGCCGTTTTTCCTTCTTCCAGACGGAGGGAGGAAATCATATCCTTCAGTCTCTCTTCCGTAATTCCGTTGTTCTTCAATACCTGCGAGGCGACACCCTCCGGCTCCCGGATCATTCCGAGGAGCAGGTGTTCCGTTCCGACATAGGCGGACCCGTTCTCCGCAGCAGCCTCACCGGCAAGCCGCAGCACCTCCTTCGCATTTTTGGTGTAGGGAATACTCATATGTTGTACCTTTCCATCTCATTGACCGGACCGCCCGCAGACCAATCGGGGCCCGGTTCTTCTATTCATCCTCGTTGTCTTCTTCACTTTCCGGTGTCTGCCCGGCAGACCCGGCACTTCCCGCAATACAGGCCTCATATTCGTCAAAAATATGATCTACCAGCTCATGCAGGTCCTTCCGCGAAAGTCCGCGGCACAGTGCCTCGGCAATCGCCTCCTGAAGCTTCCCGCGGACGGCCTCCAGCGCTCTTTGCTTATCCGAATCCACAGAAATCACCGCGCCTCTTCTCCGGTCCACTTTGACAAAGCCTTCCTGCTTCAGCACGGTGTAAGCCTTGTTCACGGTGTGCATATTGATGCCAATCTCATCCGCAAGCTGCCGCACCGACGGGAGCACCTGTCCGTCCGTGTACTGGAGCGTCGCAATGCCCATGATAATCTGGTTGCACAGCTGCTGATAAATGGCCTCGTCGCTGCTGAAATCGATCTCAATCAGCATACTCTCACCTTCCCTTTCCGAAGGCGCTTCTACAGGAAAGCGCCATGTGTTATACATTGTATAACACATGGCGCTCACATTCAACTGAATATGCCTTACTCGTCCTTGTCGTCGAGCTTTAAGAAGTCATAATCGAAATC
>DAIMKA010000035.1:0-12367 GCA_036721955.1 Lachnospiraceae bacterium
TCAGCGCAATCCGGATCTGATTGATCAGCTGCTCCTCGAACAGGCCGCGGTTCTTTCCCTTGATGCCAATCTCCGCGTATTTGATTAAAAATGCATGATATTTCATAGTTGTCCCTCACTGAAGCAAAATCTTCGGGCGTTTTACTGTCTGGTGTATTTTCTCAGGAACGGCAGGAGCTGTGCCAGCGCCGCCGCGGCATCCTTCAGATCCTCCGGCGTATTCATCACCGACAGACTGAACCGCAGGGTCGAATCCAGATATTCCTCCGGCGTCCCGATTGCCAGGAGTGTATCCGAAATATGCGGGTGGTTGGACGCGCAGGCGCTTCCCGCCGACACATAGATTCCCTTTTCCTCCAGCGCATGCAGAAGGACCTCCGCGCGCACGCCTTCCACGGAAAGGCTGATGACATGCGGCGCACTGTCCCGCCCGGTCAGGCCGTTTACATGGACACCGTCAATTGCCGTCACATCATGGACGAACTGCTCCTTCATCGCATACAGCCGGTCCGTCTCTTCCTCAAAGTGCTGATACAGCATCTGCGCCGCAAGAGCCATTCCCGCAATTCCCGCGACATTCTCCGTTCCGCTGCGCATGCCCTTCTGCTGACCGCCGCCGTACATGATGTTGGTAATCTTCACATGATCTCCGATGTACAGAAGGCCGATTCCCTTCGGTGCATGAATCTTGTGTCCGCTGGCAGACAGAAGATCAATGTGCATTTTCTTCGGATGAATGACCGCCTTGCCGAAGCCCTGCACCGCATCCACATGGAACAGCGTATTCGGATTCTTCTCCTTGATTCTGCGGCCGATCTCCTCAACCGGTTCCAGCGCACCGATCTCATTGTTCGTGTGCATTACCGAAACAAGGATCGTGTCCTCACGTACAGCATCCTCCACGGCCTCCGGACTTACCTGTCCGTTGTGATCCACAGGAAGAATCGTCACCTCAAAGCCCTCAGACTCCAGATATTTCATTGTTTCCAGAATCGCGGGATGCTCAATGGCCGTCGTAATCAGGTGCCTGCCGCTTCTCTGGTTGGCCCTTGCCGCACCGATCAGGGAGATATTGTCCGACTCCGTTCCGCAGGAGGTAAAATAAATATTCTGCGGCGAACATTTCAGAATGTCCGCGAATATCTTCTTCGCCGTGCGGATGCGGTTTTCCGCCTCCACGCCCTTGTGATGCATGCTCGAAGGGTTCCCGTATTCCTCCAGATAGATGGTGTCCATCAGCCGGACCACTTCCGGAAACACCCTGGTCGTTGCCGAATTATCCAGATAAATTTCCCGTTTCTTTTCCATTTCTGCCTTCTTTTCCTTCTGTCTGCCGTTCTGTTATCGCCCGGCCATTTTTATACCTTGCCGGTGCGTCGGCACCGATGCTGCAGTTCTCCGAATTCTGATTTTCTCACAAAATCCCGGATCCGTCAGATGTCCGGTCTTCCGCAATCTCCTCAGTGAATTTCAAGGATATAGATCAGCCAGGATAAAATGGCAAGCCCCGCTGTCTCGGTGCGAAGAATCCGCCTTCCGAGGGAAACCGGACGGATCCCCGCTTTCCTGGCGAGCTCCACCTCTTCCGGGGTAAAACCGCCCTCCGGACCGATGAAGATGCTGACCGACTGCCCGGCCTTTATGCTCTCCAGATACTCCTTCGTGGAGCCGTCATCCTCCTGAAGCTCATAGGGAATCACGCGAAAGTCCGTCTCGCGTTCCGCATACTTTACCGCTTCCTTCATGCTCATCGGCGGCAGGACCTTCGGAATGATTCCCCGCCTTGACTGCGAGGCGGCCGACTCCGCAATGGTCTGCCATCTTGCAGTTTTCTTTGCCGCCTTCCCGGCATCCAGCTTCACAACACAGCGCTCCATGCTGACCGGAATGATCTCCGCAGCTCCGAGCTCCACGGCCTTCTGCACAATCAGATCCATTTTATCGGATTTGGGAAGTCCCTGAAACAGGAGCACCCTCACCGGCAGCTCCACCTCATGTTCCTTGACAAAACGGAGCCTGCATACCACAGCATCCTCTTCGTATTCTTCAATTCCGTACCGGTATTCTCTTCCGTCTCCGCCGATGCTGACGCTGATTTCCTCGCCCGGCTTTAACCGCATGACATTGCGGATATGATTGACCTCCGGTCCGGTGATGGTCAGAAGATCCCCCTGTACATCAGACGGATCCGCAAACAGATGCAGCATAGTTTCCTTTCCCGCCGCGGCGTCCCGCGAACGCAGCAGCGGCACTTCATGTGTTGTTTTTGACGAAAGAACGCAGTCTTGCCGCGCTCTGGTGAAAAAATTCTCATCCGGCCTTCCGTCCGGTCACGCAGCGCCACTCGCCCTGCGCAGTGATCTCCTCAATCTGCAGCCCGGCCGCCCTCATCGCCTGCGCCACGGATTCCTCTTTTCCCTCCAGAATTCCGCTCGTGATAAAGACTCCGCCCGGCTTCACCGCGCGCACCGCGGCGGGTGTCAGAGGAATCAGCACATCGGGAAGGATATTGGCAACCACGATGTCATAGCGGTTCTGTCCGACTTCCTCCTGAACCTTCGGATCATCAATGAGATTTCCGAGAATGACCTCAAAGCGATCCGCTTCCACGCCATTGGCTTCCAGATTCTCCGCAATGGCGGGCGCCGCGCAGGGATCCAGATCCGTTCCCACCGCAGACTTTGCGCCGAGCATCAGTGACAGAATCGACAAAATTCCGCTTCCGGTTCCGACATCCAGAATCTCCGTGTCCTTTGTCAGATATTTGCGGATTTCACGGATGCACAGCTGGGTTGTCTCATGCGCTCCTGTCCCGAAGGCGGTTCCCGGGTCAATATGAAACGTCAGCGAAGGCTCTCTGTCTGTCACCTTGGGCTTTTCCCAGGAGGGGATCACCAGAATATCGTCAATCCAGAACTGGTGAAAGAACTGTTTCCAGTTGTTCACCCAGTCAATGTCCTCCGTCTCTTCAATCGTAACCGTGCCGTCCCCGATGGTGTCCGAATACCGGCGAAGATCGCGAATCTGCTCTTCCATCTTCCGGCGAATCTCTTCCGGCTTCTCCTCCTGATCCTGCAGAATGAGCCGCCCATCCTCTGTCTCTTCCACATAGAAGCTCAGAACCGCGCTGTCATCACCGGCCGGCTCCTCCGGCATGATGTCCACGAACATCTGCTCCTTCTCCGCTGCAGTCAGCGGAACATGATCCTCAATCTGTGCCCCGCACAGACCGATGTCCTGCATGGCACTGATCAGAATATCCTCTGCTTCCGCTGTCGTCCGAACCCGGAACCGCATCCATTTCATAAGCATACCTCACACAAAGAAGAGCCCGCCTGCGCGGCCCCTCGTTATTGTTGTCAGAACCATATCCTGCAGCCGGCGACCGGAATCTGATTTCTGCCCTCACAGAAGACCTTTCCCGCCTGCATTCAAATGTATCATAACACAACAATGCCGCATTCCGGAATCAGCAGTCCTGATAAGATCAGCCAGACTGCCGGTTCCGGGATGCGGACCCTGAATCGTTATCTTTCTTTTATTTCCAGAATTTCTTGCGCTTGCCCTTCACGGTTTCCTTCGGAGCTTCTCCGGATTCCTGAACACGCTCTGCCGCATGGAGACTGTCGCCGGTCGCCTCGTCGAATTTCTCCAGAAGCTCACGCGCCTCACGGGAGAGCTTCGTCGGTGTCTCCACCGTCAGCGTGATGTACTGATCACCACGGACATTCTTGTTCTGCAGACTCGGAACTCCCTTGCCCTTCAGGCGTACGCGGGTTCCCGTCTGTGTCCCCTCTTTGACATCATAGACGACCTTGCCGTCAACGGTATCAATGACAATGCTTCCGCCAAGAGCCGCGATCGCATAGGAGATCGTCACGTTGCTGTACAGGTCATTGTCCTGGCGGTAGTAGTTCGGATCCTCCTCCACGAGGACCTCCACCATCAGATCACCGCGCGGGCCTCCGTTGATTCCGGGTTCTCCCTTCTCGGAGATCCGGACACTCATTCCGCTCCGGATTCCGGCAGGAATCGTCACCTCGATCTGCTTGCGGCTGCTGGTATATCCGCTGCCGCCGCAGGTGGTGCACTTCTCCTCGATGATCTTGCCGCTGCCGCCGCAGTTCGGGCAGGTCTGCACGTTGCGGACCGTTCCGAAGAAGGACTGCTGCGTATAGACCACCTGTCCCTTGCCGCCGCACTTCGGACACATCTTGGGGCTGGTTCCCGGCTTTGCACCCGTCCCGTTGCAGGTCGGGCACGGATCCTTCAGATTCAGATTCAGCGTCTTCGTCGTTCCGAAAACAGATTCCATAAAGCTGATCCGGACGCTCGTGCGGATGCTGGCGCCCTTCATCGGGCCATTCGGGTTGGACCTGGCTCTTCCGCCGCCGAACAGATCCCCGAAGATGTCACCGAACATATCTCCGAAGTCCGCTCCGTTAAAGTCAAATCCGCCGCCGCCAAATCCGCCGGTTCCGTCAAATGCAGCGTGTCCGAACTGGTCGTACTGCTGCCGCTTCTTCGGATCACTCAGGACCGCATACGCCTCCGATGCCTCCTTGAAAATCGCCGCAGCCTCTTCGCTGGGGTTTACATCGGGATGATACTTCTTCGCCAGCTGCCGATATGCCTTCTTGATCTCTTCCTCAGAGGCATTCTTCTGTACACCCAGCACTTCATAATAATCGCGTTTCTGCTCTGCCATACGTCGTTCAAATCCTTATCATCAGACCGCTTCTGCGGCTTCCTCCGTACTCGAAAAATACGGATTTTCCCTGTCTTTTCTCAGTCAATGATATGGCCCGGAACGGATCTCCCGCCCCGGGCTATACCATTTTATTTCATTGTCTCCGGTTTTCTGAGGCCTCCGCGGTCTGCCTTCCGGCAGCGTCCCTGCCTCATTCGCGGATCAGACTTCTCTGTAGTCGCCGTCTACCACATCATCGGCGTTGCCGCCATTACCGCCATTCTGCTGCTGGCCGCCCATATCCGGGTTCGGTCCCGCCTGCTGGCCGCCGGCCTGCTGATTCTGCTGCATGTTCTGATACATCGCGTTGAAGAGCTGCTGAGAATCGTTCATCAGCTTCTCCTTGCCGGACTTCAGGGCGTCAACATCCGCATCACTGATATCGGGCTGATCCTTCGTGCGGTCCAGAACCGCCTTCAGCTCTGCGAGATCCGACTCAACCGTTGCCTTGTTGCCTGCCTCGACCTTGTCTCCTGCTTCCTTCAGTGCCTTCTCAATCTGGAAGACAGCGGAATCTGCATCGTTTCTTGCGTCGATGGCTTCCTTTCTCTTCTTATCCTGTGCCTCGTACTCCTTGGCATCCTTGATTGCCTTCTCGATCTCGTCATCGGACATGCTGGAGCCTCCGGTGATCGTGATATGCTGCTCCTTGCCGGTTCCAAGATCCTTTGCGGAAACCGTAACAATGCCGTTCGCATCAATATCGAAGGTAACCTCGATCTGCGGAACACCTCTCATTGCCGGCGGAATTCCATCCAGACGGAACTGGCCGAGGGACTTGTTGTCTCTCGCGAACTTACGCTCGCCCTGCAGAACATTGATATCCACTGCAGTCTGATTGTCGGCTGCCGTCGAGAAGATCTGGCTCTTCTTGGTCGGGATGGTCGTATTTCTCTCGATCAGAGGAGTTGCGATGCCTCCCATCGTCTCAATCGACAGGGTCAGAGGAGTGACATCCAGAAGGAGGACATCCCCGGCGCCTGCATCGCCTGCAAGCTTGCCGCCCTGAATGGCTGCACCGATTGCTACGCACTCATCCGGGTTCAGGCTCTTGGACGGCTCATGGCCGGTCAGCTGACGAACCTTGTCCTGTACGCACGGGATTCTGGTAGAACCGCCGACCAGAAGAACCTTTCCGAGATCCGCATTGGTCAGGCCTGCATCCTTCATTGCGTTCTGAACCGGGATTGCAGTCTTCTCAACCAGATCGCTGATGAGGTCTTCGAACTTTGCTCTGGACAGATCCATGTCAAAGTGCTTCGGGCCTTCTGCGGTAGCCGTAATGAACGGCAGGTTGATGTTCGTGGTCGTTGCGGAAGAAAGCTCCTTCTTCGCCTTCTCGGCTGCTTCCTTCAGTCTCTGCATCGCCATCTTGTCACCGGACAGGTCTACGCCCTCTTTTGCCTTGAACTCGCTGACCATCCAGTCCATGATGCGCTTATCGAAGTCATCGCCGCCGAGGTGGGTATCACCATTGGTGGAAAGAACCTCGATAACGCCGTCACCGATCTCAATGATGGAAACATCGAAGGTACCGCCGCCGAGGTCGTATACCATGATCTTCTGTTCCTTCTCATTGTCCAGACCATAGGCAAGTGCTGCTGCCGTAGGCTCGTTGATGATACGCTTGACATCAAGGCCTGCGATCTTGCCGGCATCCTTGGTTGCCTGACGCTGTGCATCATTAAAGTATGCGGGAACCGTGATGACGGCCTCGCTGACCTTCTCACCCAGATAGCTCTCCGCATCGTCCTTCAGCTTCTGAAGAATCATTGCGGAAATCTGCTGCGGGCTGTACTTCTTGCCGTTAAGTGTGCGGCCGTGATCCGTGCCCATATCTCTCTTGATGGAAGAAACGGTATTGTCCGCATTGGTAACTGCCTGACGCTTTGCAGGCTCACCGACCAGACGGTCTCCGTTCTTCGTGAAAGCTACGACGGAAGGAGTGGTTCTTGCACCTTCCTTGTTTGCAATAACGGTCGGCTGTCCGCCTTCCATGACTGCAACGCAGCTATTGGTTGTTCCCAAGTCGATACCAATAATCTTACTCATAATCATTCTCCGTTTCTGTGCCCTGCGGCACTGAAAATCTATTCCAATCTGTCACGTTACTGTTTCTGTCTTTATATTGATCAACCCTTGCGGGGATTGATTTCACTTTACGGGGCGCTGCCTTCCTACCGGACAACGGCCACCATGCTGTGCCGGAGCACCTGGTCGTGATACATATAACCTTTCTGCAGCTCCTGTGCCACGACTCCGGTTTCATAATCCTTGCTCTCCACCTGCATTACTGCATTGTGAAGATTCGGATCAAATTCCTTGCCGACCGCTTCAATCGGCTTGACTCCCAGCGCTTCCAGCTGTTTGATCAGCTGCGAGTAAATCTTCTGCATGCCGGTCACGAATGCATCATCCTTATCCGCTTCCTCCACGGTATCGAAGCCTCTTTCGAAGTTATCCACAATCGGTAGGATCTTCTCAATCACGCTCCGCTCGCCCATGGAAAACATCTGCTCTTTCTCTTTGTCCGTGCGCTTGCGGTAATTATCGAACTCCGCCATCTGGCGGCGTACCCGGTCCTCCAGAGAATCAATTTTCTCCTGCATCCCGGCTTTTTCCTTGTCTGCCTTCTTGTTTCTGGAGAAGAAGCCCTTTTTATCCTGCGGCTCCGCCTCTGCTCCTGCAGCGGTATCCTCCGCTTTCTCTTCTGCGGCAGCTTCTTCTGTCTTATCCTCGGATGCCGTCTTCTCTTCGGCTTTCTTCGCATCCTCTACGGGGATGTTCACCGCGTCTTCCTTTTTATCCTGTCCCGTATCCGGGTTCTTATATTCTTCTGCCATAGCTTCCTCCATCATTTCTTATACAGGGCATCCATCTGCTTCATGATTTCCTGCAGAACGCTGATGACCTTGTCGTAATCCATCCGCTTCGGTCCGATCACCCCGACGGTTCCCTTCATTCCCTCTCCGAGATCATACGTCGCTGTAACCACGCTGCAGTTCTGCATCCCGTTCATCGGCATCTCATTGCCGATGTAAACCTGAATGCCATTCTCTCCGCTCTCGGAAAGGCTCTCCTGAACGATACTCCCCAGCGCCTTCTTCTCCTCGAAATTGCTGATTAACTCGCCCATCTGCGTCGTGTCTCCGGCGAGCTCCGGATACCTCAGGATATTCGTTGCACCGCTGGTATAGATCTTCGGGTTGTCATCCGGCCGCACAACCTGTGCTGCCGCATTGATCACCTTCTCGATGATCTCGTCATGCTCTCCCGCCTGCTTCTTAATGGAAGCAATGGTCCCGAGATCCACCTTTTCCACCGGAATCCCGCACAGCGCATTGTTGAGGATCATGTTCAGCTTGAACAGTGTCTTCTGATCCAGAACATTGTTCACGCGGATCATGGTGTTGCGGACCAGATTGCCCTCAATCACAATCACCGCCAGGATGTTCTCCGGATCCACCTGTGACAGCTGAATGAACTTGATCTTGTTCTGCCGGATCTCCGGCGCGGAGATCATGGACGCATAATTGGTGTTGGCCGCCAGGAGCTTCGCAACATCCTGCAGCAGGTTCTCCAGTCTGTCCTGCTTCTCCAGAAGAACGCTCTGCATATTGCTGAGTTTCTTCTTCTCGTCCCGCAGCATGTCATCCACGTATACCCGGTATCCCTGATCGGTAGGAATTCGTCCTGCCGATGTATGCGGCTGGGTAATCAGTCCCATTTCCTCCAGGTCCGACATCTCATTCCGGATCGTTGCCGAGCTGAGATTCAGATCCGTGTACTTGGAAATCGTTCTGCTCCCGACCGGTTCGCCGGTTTCCAGGTAATTTCGGATAATGGCCTGCAATATTTTCATTTTTCTTTCCTGCAGTTCCATTCTCTCTCCTGTCAGCGTTGTTAGCACTCAATCGCTTGGAGTGCTAACAACCACTGAACATAATCTAACACCACCCCCCATTAATGTCAACGGCAGAACAATTAAGAATTTCTAAAACGCATTTCTCCGGAGCCACACACAGAAAAATCCCGCAGGCTGATGCCTGCGGGATCCCGGATCTTCTTTATTCCTGCTCTCTGATCCGTTCCTATAATCCGAGCAGCAGACTTTCCTGCCGCATCCGCAAGGGGATCCTGTTCTCCCTGCGTTCTTCGAAGTTCCGGCCGGATCAATCGGACTCAGATATCAAAAGAAAGCTCGTCCTTGTCATTGACAACAACGTATGCCTTACCCTCTTCCGGCTTCACATAGATGGCCGCCTTCTTGAAGTCCGCAACGTTCTTGCCCTGATCGTACTGCCATACATCCTTTGCAGACTGAAGAAGTCTGTCATAGGTGTAGTCATTACCGTTCCACTGAAGGATGACTTCTGCCTCTGCCTTGGCTGCAGGAGCCGTTTCCTTTTTCACCGGAGCCGCTTTCTTCTCCGCCGGCTTCTTGGCTGCGGGAGCTGCCTTCTTCTCAACAGCCTTTTCTGCCGGAGCAGCCTTCTTCTCTGCCGCCTTTACCGGAGCCGCTTTCTTCTCCTCTGCCTTCTTCTCGACCTTCTTTTCCACTTTCTTCTCCTCTTTCTTCACCAAAACCTTCGTATCTTCTGTCTTCGCCTTCGCTTCCTTTGCGGGAGCTGCTGTTTTCTCCGGAGTCTTCGCAGCCGCTTTTGCTGCTGCGGGTTTCTTTTCGGAAATCTTCTTGCCGGCCTCTTTCACCGTCTCAGCCTTATGCGCTTCCCCGGCTGCCTTTGAGTTAAAACTTGCCTTTACGGTTGCCATCGGCTTCTTTTCCGTACTCATCCCGAACATCTCCTTCCGATCGCATGCGATCTGATTTTTACTTGATTACGTGGTAAAACTTATCACACTCAAAATTGACTGTCAACAAATTTACTGAAAATTGTCCTCAATCTTTGGTGAATTTGTTACTGTTCATCACATGACACTTTTCAGAATGAATGAGCCGCTTGCGGATCATTTCACGAGGAAAACTGATCTGTTTTCTTTTACAGTGCTCCCCCGCGGACCAGTCCGAAATACGCAATGACCAGAACACCGAGGACGATGCGGTACCAGCCGAAGGGCTTGAAATCATGCTTGCGGATATAGCCCATCAGGAAACGAATGACGAGAATGGACACGACGAACGCAACCGCCATGCCGGTTCCGAGAATTGCCGCTTCCATTCCGGTAAAATGAAAGCCGAATTTCAGCATTTTCAGAAGACTTGCGCCCGCCATGACCGGGATGGCCAGGATGAAGGTAAACTCTGCCGCCACCGTGCGGGATACGCCGATCATCAGGCCGCCGATGATCGTTGCCCCGGACCGGGAAGTTCCCGGGAATACCGCGGCGATCAGCTGGAACAGTCCGATGATCAGAGCCTGCCGGATGGTCAGGTCCTTCAGCTCCGTTGTAACCGGCTCGCGGTTCTTCTGCGTATTTTCCACAATAAGGAACGCAATGCCGACTGCGATCAGCATAATGGCAACCACAAGCCAGTTGTACAGATGCTCATTCAGCCAGTCATCAAGAAGAACACCGACGATGGCCGCAGGGATGCAGGCAACAATGGTTTTCCCCCAGAGGCTCAGTGTGTCTTTCTTCCATATAATGCGGGTTCTCTTGCGGTGACGGTAAATTCCGAGCGGCCAGATGGTCTTCCAGTACAGAAGAATGACCGCCAGAATCGCACCGAACTGAATCACAACGAGGAACATATCCCAGAAGTCCGCCGAAACATCCAGCTTCACGAACTCATCCAGCAGGATCATATGCCCGGTGCTGCTGATGGGGAGCCACTCCGTGATCCCCTCCACAACGCCGAACAGCACCGCTTTTAAAATCTCTAACATAGCTTTCCTTTCCGCTGCATCTTCGCAGCCGGCCTTGCAGCCTCTCTTGCACCAACAGTTCCGGCACTTTCCGACTCCTCAGAACGTCAGAGTTCATGAAAACGTCCGGCGGTCTTCAATGGTATACTTCCTCCACGAATCTGCGGAATACCGGAAGCGAACGCTTCACTTTTTCTGTGTCAATGCAGTAAGCCACCCGGAAATAGCCAGGTGCGTGGAATGCGTCGCACGGAACCAGAATCAGGTCATAGCTCAGTGCCTTTTTGCAGAACGCCACTGCATCCTCCTCCAGGGCCTTCGGCATGATATAGAAGGTTCCGTCCGGCTTCTGTACCTGAAAGCCAAGCTCACGGAACATTCCGTACAACAGCTCCATGTTCGTCTCATAGACGGAAAGGTCCGCCGTATCGTCCACTGCCTTCGCTGCAGCCAGCTGGATCAGCGAAGACGGGCAGTTGTGTCCGATCCCGCGGGAAATCTGTCCGCACATCGGTACGATGTCGTCCGCGTGCTCGCATTCCGGGCAGACCGCGACATATCCGATCCGTTCTCCCGGAACCGACAGCGATTTGGAGAAGGAATAGCAGGTCAGCGTATGCGGATAAAACCGCGCGGGATACGGAATTTTCCGTCCGCCGAACGCGATCTCTCGATACGGTTCGTCCGAAATCAGGAACAGGTTGTAGCCAAGCTCTTCCGACTTCCTGGAAAGAAGCAGAGAAAGCTCCCGAAGCGTTTCCTCGGTATAGGCCACGCCGGACGGATTGTTGGGCGAATTGATCAGGAGGGCCGAAACGCCCGGCTGCAGCATCTCTTCCAGTGCCTCAAAATTGATCTGGAAGTCTTCCGTTCTCGCCGGAATGATCTCGATGCGCGCGCCGGTATCCTTAATATATGGAATATACTCCGGGAAAAACGGAGCCTGCACGAGAACCTTATCCCCGGGTTTGGTCACCACGCGAAGTGCATGTGCCACCGCACCTGCGCAGCCGGAGGTCGGAAAAATATGTCCTCCCGTATAATTCATGCCAAAGCGCCGGTTCAGGGAAGCCGCAATCGCATCCTTCACCTCCGGAATGCCCAAGGTCGGGCTGTATCCGTGAAGCTTCACCGGTTCCTCGTTCTGCAGCAGCTGAATTGCCGCATTTGTGAAGCTCTCCGGAGCCGGTACCGACGGATTGCCCAGGCTGTAGTCAAAAACATTCTCATACCCGATTTCCTTTCCCCGAGCCGTCGCGTACTCCGCGAGTTCCCGGATCACGGACTTATGACCCAGCATTTCCAGATAATGTTCATTAATCATATTCTTTCTCCTGTTGACGTCTGCAGATCTTTTACAAAATATCTTATTCCTGTTTTTTGACCTGCGTCAACCGTTCCGCCGGTCCGCACCGCAGAACCGCATTCCGTCCGCTTCAAGGCACGGCTTTCCGCAGCGTTTTTATTTCCGCTCTCCCGGATCTGTTCTCCCTGTTCCCGCTCCTCATGAAAGCCAAGCTGCAGGGCAAGATGAACGGATGCGGTATTGTCTTCTGCCGTATGGATGCAGATCTTCTCCAGGCCGAGGGACTCTGCCGCAAACCGCAGTACCGCCGTCCCCGCTTCCTTTGCAAGTCCTTCTCCGCGCCGGTCCTTCCGGATGAGATACCCGAAATCCACGGCCGATCCTGCTCCCTGATAAGGCTCGAAACCGATCCTTCCGATCATCTCCCCGCTTGTCCTGTCGAAAATTCCCCACATGCCAAAGCCGCAGAAGCCATAGACCTTC
>DAIMKA010000036.1:0-11125 GCA_036721955.1 Lachnospiraceae bacterium
AGGCGGTTGTGTTTCTCGGCAAGGGGGGGCTTGGGATTTCACCGGAGCATTTGCGGGCGGCCGAATATCACAAATATGACGGCATTTTTTTGCTCCTGGATCAGGAAGATATCTATGAAGGAGAGACCATGCCTGTGGCAGAATCATCCTGTGTCCGTCTGTGCTTCCGTGGCAGCCATAGAGAGGCGCCGGAACATTACGGGAAATTGTTGGGATATCTGAAGGAACATAAGATGAAGATTGCCGGATTTTCCCGGGAAATTACGCTCATTGATTACGGCATCACCAATGACCCGGGAGAATTTGTGACGGAAATCTGCATTCCTGTAAAATGAGAGTTCATGAAAATAATTTTGTTTCGGATTCCGGATACTATGAAAAAATCTCTTGACAGGCTTCCGGACAATCCGTAAGATATACGAGTATGCCGCATGGTGAGGCAGTATGTGATGCTCTGTAGGTACTGCAGAGTCATACAAGAAGCGGACAGGTGACTGTCCCGCCGTAGTCAGCGAGTCTTAGAAGAAGGAGGTACCGAAATGTACGCAATTATCGCAACTGGTGGAAAGCAGTATAAGGTTTCCGAGGGCGACGTCCTTGAAGTAGAGAAGCTGGACGCAGCTGTAGGTGACAAGGTTACATTTGACCAGGTTCTGGCAATCAGCGGAGATTCTCTCAAGGTTGCAGGTGATGTAGCAGGTGCTAAGGTTGAGGCAACTGTTATGGATCAGGGCCGCGGCAAGAAGGTTGTTGTTTATCACTTCAAGCCGAAGACCGGATATCACAAGAAGAACGGTCACAGACAGGCTTACACGCGTGTCAAGATCGACAGCATTGTTGGCTGATCCGGAATTGACCAGACGGTGAGAGACACATGACGAAGGTTCAGATTTTCCGGACGGCGGACGGACATACCCGTTCTTTTTCCTGCACAGGGCACACGGATTACTGCCGGAATGGCGATGATATTGTCTGTGCCGGGACATCCGCGATTGTGATCAATACCGTGAACTGTCTCGAGGATCTTCTCCATGAGGACATGGAGGTGGATTACGATGCGGTAAGCGGCGGAGATCTGATCTGCAATTTCCGGTCGGATCCCGGCGAGAAGGCCGAGTTCCTGATCGACTGCATGATTCACGGGTTGGAATGGATTGAGCAGCAGTACGGAAAGAAATATCTGAATCACAGAATTGAGGAGGTATCACAATGTTAAACTTAAGCCTTCAGTTCTTCGCACATCATAAAGGAATGGGCTCGACCAAGAACGGTCGTGATTCCAACTCCAAGAGACTTGGTGCCAAGAGAGCAGACGGACAGTTTGTTAAGGCCGGCAACATCCTCTACAGACAGCGCGGGACCAGAATTCATCCCGGTCTGAACGTAGGAATCGGCGGAGATGACACTCTGTACGCTCTGAAAGATGGAATCTTAAGATACGAGAGAGTGGGCAAGGACGGCAAGAGAGCTTCTGTTCACCCTGTTGAAGCAGCAAACGAGCAGTAATTCTGTAAGAATGCGATGGACTCCGGATAGGCATATTTTGTCTGTCCGGAGTTTTTTGTTAATTGTGCGGGCGGCGCGGCTGCCCGGCACAGGTGAAAGTGCAAGAGGTTAGTATGTTTGTAGATAAAGCGACCATTACGATTGTCAGCGGCAAGGGCGGAGACGGCCATGTTTCCTTCCGCCGCGAGAAGTTCGTCCCGGCAGGCGGACCGGACGGCGGTGACGGCGGCAACGGCGGCAGTGTCATTTTCCGCGTGGATCCGGGAATGAATACGCTGGGAGATTACCGCTACCGCGGCAAATATGCGGCGGAGAACGGTGAGGACGGCAAGAAGAAGAAAATGGCCGGCAGGAACGGAGAAGATCTGATCCTCAAGGTTCCGGAGGGAACCGTCATCAAGGACGCACAGACCGGGAAGGTCATCATCGACATGAGCGGCGATACAAAGGAATATGTGATCCTGAAGGGCGGACGCGGCGGCAACGGCAACCAGCATTTCGCGACCTCCACCATGCAGGCGCCGAAGTATGCACAGCCCGGCCAGCCGTCAAGATCGCTTACGATCACGCTGGAGCTGAAGGTCATTGCGGACGTCGGACTGGTCGGATTCCCCAATGTCGGGAAATCCACGCTTCTGTCCATGGTCAGCAACGCGAAGCCGAAGATTGCCAACTATCACTTCACAACGCTTTCCCCGATTCTCGGTGTGGTGGATCTGGACGGAGCGGACGGCTTTGTCATGGCGGACATCCCGGGACTGATCGAGGGGGCCGCGGACGGCGCGGGACTCGGGCACGAATTCCTCGCGCACATTGAGCGCTGCAAGCTTCTCATCCATGTGGTCGATGCCTCCGGCTCGGAGGGAAGGGATCCTCTGGAAGATCTGACGGCGATCAACCGCGAACTGGACCGCTACAATATTGATCTTACGCAGAAGGAGCAGGTAATTGCCGCCAACAAGGTGGACCTGATTGCTCCGGAGCACGCGGATGAGAAGGATCCGGAGAATCCGGTGAACCGGATCCGTGCGGAGTATGAGCCGAAGGGCGTGAAGGTTTTCCCGATCTCGGCTGCAACCAATCAGGGAATCCGCGATCTTCTGTACTATGTCAGCGGCGAGCTCTCGAAGATGCCGAAGAAGACGCGCATCTACGAGCAGGAGTACAACCCGGATGCAGAGCTTCTCCGGGCAGAAGAGCCCTATGATGTGTGGTATGATGAGAAGGAGAAGCTCTACCGCGTGGAGGGGCCCAGAATCGAGCGGATGCTGGGCTACACGAATCTGGAGACAGAGAAGGGCTTTGCGTTCTTCCAGAAGTTCCTGCAGGAGAACGGCATCAATGACCGCCTGAGGGAATTGGGCGTGCAGGAGGGCGATACCGTGCGCCTGTATGGACATTCCTTTGAATGGTATGACTGATAATTATATTTAAGGAGCAGAAATGTTAAGCAGTAAACAGAGAGCATATCTGATGAGTCTTGCGAATGACGAGACGCCGGTTCTGCAGATCGGCAAGGGCGGCGTGACGCCGGAGACGGTAACCTCCGCGGAGGAGGTGTTCAACCGGCGCGAGCTGTTCAAGGGGAGCGTTCTGAAGACCTGCCCGGATCTGCCGGAGGTTGCGGCGGACAAGCTGGCAGCCAGAACCCACGCGGAGCTGGTGAAGGTCATCGGCCGCAAATTCATTCTGTATCGTCCGGACCGCGACGATCCGAAGATCGAGCTGCCGCGATGAGCAGAGTGGGAATTCTGGGCGGAACGTTTGATCCCATCCATCTGGGACACCTGATCACGGCGGAAAATGCGTTCGATGCGGCGGGCCTTGATGAGGTTTTGCTGATGCCGACCGGCTGCTCGTATTTTAAGGAGGACCAGAAGGTCACTCCCGCCTGGCAGCGCTATGAGATGACCTGCCTCGCCGCAGAGGAAAATCCGCATTTTCGCGCGACGGATCTGGAAACGAAGCGCCCGGGCAACAGCTATACGGCGGTCACCCTGCAGGAGATGAAAAAACTCCGTCCCGGGGACGAGCTTTTCTACATCGTGGGTGCAGACACGCTGGTGATGATGAGCATGTGGAAGGATCCGCAGGTGATTTTCGATTCCTGCACACTTCTCGTGGAGACAAGGCGGGACGAGGTCGCGGATTCCGGTCTGGAGGACGAGGCGGAAAAGCTCCGGCAAGCCTACGGCGCAGGGATTGTTTTCCTTCCGGCCCGCAACATTGAAATTTCCTCCACGGAGATCCGCACCAGAGTCCGCGAGGGCAGATCCATCCACTATCTGGTCCCGGACCGCGTGGAGCAGTACATTCTGGAACACGGGTTGTATCAATCGACAGGAAGATAGATGTACATGGCAAAAACAGGAAAAGACCGTCTGGAGATGATCCGGGCAGTACAAAAAGAACTGAAATACGCAAGATTCATTCACACATTGGGAGTTGCGGAGACCGCGGCGGCATTGGCGGTGCGCCACGGGTGCGACATGCACAAGGCGGAGACGGCGGGAATTCTTCATGACTGCGCCAAATACATGGACGTTGACAAGATGGAGACTCTCTGCCGGAAGGAAGGACTGGAGATTTCTTCTCTGGAGAAGGGAAACGCCGCGCTTCTTCATTCCAAGGCGGGAAGCATCCTTGCAAGAACGAAGTACGGGGTGGAGGATCCGGACATTCTGGAGGCGATCCGTTATCATACGACCGGAAAACCGGACATGACGATGCTGGAGAAGATCGTTTTTATTGCCGATTACATTGAACCCGGACGGGATCAGGCGCCGCATCTGGAGGAGATCCGAAAGGCCGCCTTTGAGGATCTGGACCGGGCACTGTGCATGATTTTGAAGGACACGCTGTCGTATCTGAGGGAAAACGAACGGGAAATTGATTCCCTGACGCAGAAGACGTACGATTATTATGAGGACAAGATCCGGACACTGAATTGACGGGCCGCTGCGGTCTGTCACGGAAGGAGGGTTACAATGGAACAGAAGGTATCTGCCGGGATGGCAAAGCTCGCACTTGACGCACTGGAAGAGAAGAAGGCGGAAGACATCCGCATCATTGACATCAGCCAGGTATCCGTTCTTGCGGATTATTTCATCATCGCGAACGGGACCAACCGCAGCCAGATCCAGGCACTGGCGGACAATGTACAGGACAAGCTCGGAAGAGCCGGTCACATCTGCAAACAGGTGGAAGGGTATCAGACCGCCAACTGGGTGCTGCTGGATTTCGGCGATGTGATCGTTCATATTTTCGACGCGAAGAATCGTCTCCTGTATGATCTGGAGCGCATCTGGCGCGACGGAAAGCAGATCAATCCTGCGGAGCTCGGGGCAAGAACATATGTTCTTGCCCCGCTGTTCTTGCCCCGCTTTTTCTGTAATTCCTGACCGCCGCTTTATTTCATCACGCGGTACACGCCGAAGACCTTTCCGAGGATCCGGCAGTCATCCACAATGATCGGCTCCATTTCATCGTTCTCCGGCTGCAGACGGATGTGATCCTTCTCCTTGAAGAATCGCTTGACGGTGGCGGAGTCGTCAATCAGTGCCACGACGATCTCACCGTTCTCCGCGGTGCTGCAGCTGTTCACGAAGATGAAATCGCCGTCCATGATGCCGACATTGATCATCGACGTGCCGTGGACCTTCAGAATAAAGGATTCGCCGCGCGGAACATACTCCGCGGGAATCGGGAAGTAGCTCTCGATGTTCTGCTCCGCGAGAATCGGTTCGCCCGCGGCAACCCTGCCGACAACGGGAAGAGAGGCGGTCTCGGTGCGGAGCATCTGGAAATTGTCGTCGCAGATCTCAATGGCACGCGGCTTTGTGGGATCCCTGCGGATGTAGCCGCGCCTTTCCAGCGTTTCCAGATGAGAGTGAACGGAGGAGGTGGACTTCAAATGAACGGCATCGCAGATTTCGCGGACCGCCGGCGGATATCCTTTCTCCATGATCTGATCCTTGATGTATTCGAGAATCTGCTGCTGCTTGTCTGAGATGGGACCCTTTGCCATAAATGTGTCCTGCCTTTCGTCTGCGGAATTGATCGGTACGGCGGACGGTTTCTCTCCCGGTATGACAGCGCTTTCAGGAAAGGACAAAGGCTGCCCTGTTCCGGTGAAAATCGATAGGATCCGTGCCGTTAGGTCTATTATAAAAGTGCCCGGATGAAATGGCAAACAGTTTTCGAAAATATGTTCGCTCTCCTGTTGACATTCGAATGTACGTTCGATATAATGCAAAACATAAGGAGCGAACAAATGTTCTTGTTCCACTCCGGTTCAACCTGTCATTGATCGTTCTTTCGGGAGGGGAACACAATGAGAACTGCAAGAGCACGCGCACTGCGGGCGAGGAAGGTCCGTCGGATTTACACTGTTCTGGGAGCTGCTGTGGCTGCGGCCATTCTGCTGACAAGCCTTCTGATCTTCGGAATGACTTCTCACGCGGACGAGAAGGGCGTGCAGGCGCATAAATATTACACGAGCGTCCTGGTGACAGGAGAGGACACGCTGGAGGAGATGGCAGAGCGTTATGCGGATCCGTCTCATTACCGGAACACAGCGGCCTATTACCGTGAGGTGTGCGAGATCAATCATCTTTCTTCGGCAGGCGAAAAGGCGCCGAGAGTTTCTCCCGGCAACTATGTCATTGTCCCGTATTATTCCACGGATCTTCTGTAAGCTGTAAGCGGTCGGATTCCGTGGGGATTCTGACACCCGGTAGTGCAGGAATTTTCGCAAGGAATCGTCAGGAATTCAAGATGTTCGGAACAGCTGCCGGATTCTTACATCGGGTACTTCCTTCTGTTTTCCCAATGCCCAGATAGGAGATACTATATAAATTCATACCAGGAAAGCCCCGGAGTGCCTTGTACTCCGGGGCTTTCCCGTTGAGAAACAGCCAGGGCCTCCCTTACCGGTCCGATTTTCGGTGTTTTCTGACAAATACCGGGAAATGGGGTAGAATAGGGGAAAGAACTTCATTGGACACGGAGGTTCTTTCAAACCGAGGGACGTGTCTGCTTCCGGAGGACAATCCGGTCCGGGACCGGATCCGGCGGCCGGCATCATAAACAGGGAGGATCATCAATGGGGATGATGGAAGAAAGAAAGGCGCTTGCAGAGAAGAAGCTGGAGGAGTACGGACAGTCTCATGTTCTGCAGTATTACGATACGCTGACGCAGGAGGAGAAGGAGAAGCTTCTTACGCAGATCGAACAGATGGATCTGTCCGTGACGAAGTATGTTCATCACAGGGATGAGCTGCCGGGACGCGGCGTCATCACTCCGCTGAAGGCAATGGAGATTCCGGAAATTCGGGAGAAGGAAGAGGAATACCGGAAGATCGGTCTCAGGGAGATCCGCGAGGGACGGGTCGCCGCAGTTCTTCTTGCAGGAGGAATGGGAACCCGCCTTGGTTCGGACAACCCGAAATGCATGTATGACATCGGCATCACGCATCCGGTCTTTATCATGCAGAGACTCGTGGAGAACATGATGGATGTCGTGAAGGAGGCAGGAACGTTCTTCCCGCTCTTTATCATGACGAGCGACAAGAATCATGACGCGACCGTTGCCTTCATGAAGGAGCATGATGATTTCGGCTACGATCCGGACAAGGTGTTCTTCTTTCGGCAGGACATGGCACCGGCGACGGACTATGACGGGAAGATCTACATGGAGAGCCGCTGGCAGATGGCGTCCTCGCCGAACGGAAACGGCGGCTGGTTCAGCTCCATGAACAAGGCGGGACTCCTCGACAAGCTGCATGAGCTCGGCGTTGAGTGGCTGAACTGCTTTGCCGTGGACAATGTTCTCCAGAGAATCGCGGATCCGGTCTTCATCGGCGCGACGATTGCACAGAACTGCGTCAGCGGTGCCAAGGTGGTCCGCAAGGCGGCACCGGATGAGAAGGTCGGTGCGATGTGCCTGGAGGACGGAAGGCCGTCCATCGTCGAGTACTATGAGATGACCCCGGAGCTTCTGGATGCGAAGGATGCCAAGGGGAATCCCGCCTACAACTTCGGCGTCATTCTGAACTATCTGTTCCGCGAGGATAAGCTGGAAGAGATCATGAATGACAAGCTGATGCTTCATATCGTGGAGAAGAAGATTCCTTACATGGATGCAAACGGCAGTCTGATCAAGCCGGAATCCCCGAACGGATACAAGTTCGAGCAGCTGATTCTGGACATGGTGCATGAGATGGAGTCCTGTCTCCCCTACGAGGTGGAGCGCTCCCGCGAGTTTGCGCCGATTAAGAACAAGACCGGTGTGGACTCCGTGGAGTCCGCAAGAAAGCTCTGTGAGGAGAACGGGATAAAGCTGTAAGGAGCGGGCAGCGGAGACGGAATATCAGACCTGTATCAATCGGGAGGGGTACAGAACATATGTTCTGTACCCCTCCCTGTCTGCTTTGCAGCCTGCACTGCATGTTTTTGCCGCCGGAGAGTACTCTCCCAGGAGAATTCTCTAAGAAGGTTCCTTCACGGAAGGCGGTTCCCTCCGGTGTGCAATGGGAAATCAGATCCCTGTATTTTCCGGAACTGCTCTGAACCGGACAGGCCTCAGATGCCGTTCGGATCGGAAGAGCCGTCCTGCAGAAGATCCGGGCCCGCCGTCACGGTTGCCGACCCGTCGACCACATTGTCGTCCTCATAGGTGAATCTGCCCCGCATGATGGCATCCTCCATCACCTGACGCTGCCAGAGCGTGACCGTAATTGACAGATACGGCACCACGAAGAAAATACCGACGATGCCGAGCGTGATGGAAGAGAGAATCCCCCATCCGAGGAAGGAGAGATACAGGACGAACAGCTCTGCCTTGTGCCCGTCCATGCAGGTCATGGAAATCTTCAGGGCATCCTGCGCCTTCACCCTGGGATAGCGCGCCAGAATGTACGGAGTCAGCGCATAGGAGAAAGTCTTGACGATGCCCGGGATGACGAAAAGAAGGCTCCACAGGAAAATGAAAACCGTCATCCACAGATAGCCGCCCACACGGCGAAGATAAAAGGTCCCGTCGAAGCCTTTGTTAAAGAGATCGCCGATGGTCACGTTCCTGCCGTCCGCGAGCGCCAGATAATACAGCGTCAGACCGCACAGGAGCGGGAACAGCAGAAACCAGGCCAGCGGGAAAACGGACGCCGCTGCCTGAATCAGCAGAGTTACAAGGAACGTTGCGCCGATGACCGGCCAGTAGTGGGATGCGATCAGGCTTCTGGCCTGCTGCTTCAGTTCTGCGCGTGTACAATACATAAATAACCTCCCTCACAATGAAAAACAAATGAATATTTTGATAAAATAATTCATACTACAAATAAAAAAACATCGGTATTCTGATGCGGCAGGCGGAGAGAATCTTCGCAGAGGGGAGAAGCGTGAATCAGAAGAGCGTTTGGAAATCATTCCTGAATCTGGGATATCAGGACGAGGATATCCGGAAGTACGATGAGAATCTCGCCCGGGGGAATCTTCATTCCCTGGCGGTCTATTCGGTCATGGGGATCGCGGTTCTTCTTCTGTACCTCGTGGTCCGGTGCGTTCAGGAAGGCTTCTGCACCGTGGAGGACCTGCCGCTTCTTGCCGTTTCGTTTCTTTTCGCCGTTTTGTATCTGGCTTCGAAAACGGAGATGGAATACGGGCACAGGCGCTGCGGCCGGATCCGGGGCATGATCGCCGTTTTTTCCCTCCTGTGGTATCTGACCGGAATTTATTACGATATCATTCTGCATCCGTCGGATGCAAGTCTCATGGTCTGTCTCGCCCTGTTCGCGATTCCGTGTCTTTTCGACTTTATTCCGGCGGACAGTCTGCGCCTTCACGGAGCGGTTTATCTTCTCCTCGTCATTTCTGAATTCGCCTTTGCAAGCCCGAAGGTCCGCGGGACGGATCTTGCCTATTTTGCCATTGTTCTTCTCATGGGAATGTTCGTCGGATGGAACAAGGCCTCCGGCAAAATCGCACAGCTTCGCTATCTTGATATCTATCACGCCATCGGAACCATCTACGAGCGGGCGGTTTACGTCGACCTTCGGGAGAACAGCTTCCGCACGATTCAGGGCGAAAAGGAATTCCGGACGATGGCGGAGAAATGCAAAACTCCGGAAGAACTGATCCGGACCTATGCCGATGAGCACGTCGATAAGGAATTCCGCCAGAGGTATCTGGATTTTATGAATTTCCGCTCGCTGGATGTCCGGATGAAATTCGCCAAAACGCTGGAATTCGAGTACCGGAATCAGTCCGGAATCTGGCAGAAAATCCGTGTGATCGCGCAGAAGCGCGGCGAGGAGGACGGACGCATCGGTGCGCTGGTCATTGTGGCCCGCAACATTCACAGTCAGAAGCTCCGGGAGCTGGACTATGAGAATCTCTTAAACCGCACGGCGGATGACGCCATCCGCGAGAACGAGGTGAAGACCAGCTACCTGCGGAGAATCAGCCATGACATCCGCACCACGATCAACAGCATCTGCGGAATGGTGGCGATCGGGGAGCATTATCCGGAGGATCTGGAGAAGCAGCAGGAGGCGCGGGAGAAAATTCTGGCAAGCGCGCGTTATCTTCTGGATCTGATGAACGGTGTTCTGGACCTCAACGATCTGGAGGCCGGCATGCAGAAGCTTCAGGAGGATTCCGGGGAGAGCCCGGCAGAGAAAAGGGAGCCCGCATCCATTCGCGGCTCGAAGATTCTTCTTGTTGAGGATGATGAGATCAACATGGAAATTGCGGACTTCATGCTGCGCGACAACGGTGCCGAGGTCGTCAAGGCCTGGGACGGCCAGGCGGCCGTGGAGCGTTTCCGGGAATCCGCACCGCATGAGTTCGATGTCATTCTGATGGACCTGATGATGCCGCGGATGAACGGTCTGGAGGCGGCGCGAACCATCCGTGCCATGAAGCGGGAGGACGCCGCTTCGGTGCCGATCATTGCGATGACGGCCAACGCATTTCTGGATGACCGAGAGAGCTGCATGCGGGCGGGCATGAACGATCATGTCTCCAAGCCGGTCAACACCGATCACCTGATTGCGACCATCGCCGGTTACCTGCAGAAGAAGTGAATGGAGACATGATGTATCCGATTGGACGATATAATCTGAATTTTGACCTGTGCGCGGCGGTTTTGAACGCCGTTCTGCTCCTGAGTCTTCTGCTGCGGAAGAACACGAGGAGCAAAAAGGTCCGCATTTTTGCAGCGGCACTTCTGATGATGCTGGTGACGTCCCTGTGCGAGTTCGGAACGGGAGCGCTCCAGAATCTCGGCGTGCAGTATCCGGACGCCGCGCTGGAGGCGCTGACGGCAGGGGCGCATCTGTCCTTTTTCATGGTCGAATTTTTCATAGCCCTGTATCTGATGATCCTGACCGGGAGAATTCACGGACTGAAAAAACGGTATCTGTTCTTTTTCTGTATTCCGGAAGTGATTCTGATTCTGACCATTGCGGTGACCGCTCTGCGGAGAAACTTCCTGTCCTACGACATTCTGGGAATTCCCGGATGGACGCCGCTGAAGGGTCTCTACTTCGTGATGATGGGCTTTTACGCGGTGTACTGCCTGGTTCTTTTGTTCCGCTACCGGAGGCTGGTCCGCCAGGAA
>DAIMKA010000036.1:11171-12364 GCA_036721955.1 Lachnospiraceae bacterium
TCCTTGCAAGTCTTGCGCTGGAGGTCTCGCTCCCCTATATGCGCGCCGCGCTTTTTGTTCAGTCGATGTTCATGATCTGCTGCTTCCTTCTCCTCGGCAGCGGAGAGGAGATGCAGGAGCCGGAGACCGGGCTCTACAGCCGGTTTGCGCTTCGCAGGGAGGTGGAGCTGCTCTACGGAACCGGGTATTCCTCCTGCGTTCTTGCGGTGAAGCTTCAGGGAATGGAGCACTACAGTGCGATTCTCGGCTCCGACATTCTCGGCAGGGTGATGCTGCAGATCGGAACCTGGCTGCGCAGTCTCTACCGGATGAATGTCAGCGTTTTCCGCGTCGGAACCGGCGAGTTTGCCGTTGTGATGTACAATGCGTCGGAGGAAGAGGCGATGAACCTTGCGGAGCGCATCCGGAAGCGCTTCGCCGGGCTCTGGAACTGCAGCGATACCGAGGTTGCCATCCCGGCGCAGGTCTGGCTGACCAGTGTCCCGGACCGGGCGAAGACCCCGGAACAGCTTCTTGTCTTTGCAACGGCGCCGTACAACAGCAATCTTCCGCTGGATGAGGTCTATGTTGCGGACGAGATGAAGAATGAGACGAGAAAGCTCGCCGTGGAACGCGCGATCCGGCGTGCTCTGGAGACGCAGGCCTTCGACGTGTATTACCAGCCGATTTACGACACGAAGAGCGGCCGCATTCACTCGGCGGAGGCGCTGGTGAGGCTGACCGACAGCGAGCTCGGCGCGATTCCTCCGGATGAGTTCATTCCGATTGCGGAGAAAACGGGAACCGTCTCCCGCATCGGCGAAATCGTATTCGAAAAGGTCTGCCGGTTCCTTGCCGAGCAGCGCCCGGAGCGGTACGGCCTGCAGTTCGTGG
The DNA here is from genome assembly GCA_036721955.1 of Lachnospiraceae bacterium. Classification (GTDB taxonomy): domain Bacteria; phylum Bacillota; class Clostridia; order Lachnospirales; family Lachnospiraceae; genus CAG-791. The sequence continues at coordinate 12,045 of DAIMKA010000036.1, forward strand.
AGGTCAATCTGTCCACGGTGCAGTGCATGGATCTCGGGATTGTGGAGCGGATGAAGGCCATTGCGGAGATGTACAACATCCCGCCGCAGCGCATCAATCTGGAAATTACGGAGACTGCCGTGGTCTATTCGGAAATCACAATGAAGCGCGTCATGAACCTGTTCCAGGAGGCCGGATTCGGTTTTTCCCTGGATGATTTCGGAACCGGAAATTCGAATTATTCGTATCTTCTCCATTACCCGTTCCGCCTGATCAAGATCGACAAAAGCTTCCTGTGGGCCTGCGAGAACAGCGAGAGCAATCAGGTGATTTTCGACAAT
>DAIMKA010000037.1:0-12358 GCA_036721955.1 Lachnospiraceae bacterium
TTCTTTCCTCTGCGCAGGAAATCATTTCGTCCTGTTTTGTTTACTGCCTGTCTGCCGCGTACTCCCCCGCGGCCTTCACCAGTCCCGCGAACAGCGGATGCGCATGGTTCGGGCGGGATTTGAACTCCGGATGCGCCTGCGTTGCCACGTAGTACGGATGATCCCTGAGCTCAATCATCTCCACGATGCGGCCATCCGGGCTGATGCCGGACAGCTCCATGCCGTTTGCCTCGAAGATGTCGCGATACTCGTTGTTGACCTCATATCTGTGACGGTGGCGCTCGAAAATCTTCTCGGTGCCGTAGAGCTGATACGCTTTGCTGTCCTTCTTGAGGATGCACGGATAAGCGCCCAGACGCATCGTACCGCCGAGATCCGTGACGTTTTTCTGCTCCGGCATCAGATCAATCACCGGGTGTGCCGTGTCCGGAGCAAGCTCCGAGCTGTTGGCGTCCGCATAGCCGATCACGTTCCTTGCGAACTCAATCATTGCCATCTGCATGCCGAGGCAGAATCCGGTTCTCACGTGCATACTGCGCTGCCAGAATCATGCCTTCCGTTCCGCGGTTTCCGAAGCCTCCCGGAATGATCATGCCGTCGATTCCGGAGAGCAGCTTCTCGCAGCCTTCCTTCTCCAGCTCCTCCGAATCCACCCAGCGGATCGACACCTCCGTGCGGTTCTCGATCCCGCCGTGGTGAAGTGCCTCCACAACGGACAGATAGGCGTCGTGAAGCTGTGTGTACTTGCCGACAAGCGCGATCTCCACCTTCTTGTCCGGGTGCTTCAGACGGTCCACCATCTCCGTCCATTCCGAAAGGTCCGGTTCCGGGCAGGGAAGATTCAGGCAGTCGCAGACCGCCTGCGCCAGATGCTCGTCCTCCATCATAAGAGGGACCTCATAGATGCTGCTGGCATTCAGATTCTGGAGCACGTGGCTGCCGGGCACGTTGCAGAACAGCGCAATCTTGTCCTTCAGATACTGCGGCATCTCCATTTCGGAACGGCAGACAATGACATCGGCGCGGATTCCCATCTGCTGCAGCGCCTTGACGCTCATCTGCGTGGGCTTGGTCTTCATTTCCGCGGAACCGTACAGGTACGGAACCAGCGTCACATGGATCATGCAGGTATTGCCGACGCCCTGTTCCTGCTGGAACTGGCGGATGGCCTCGAAGAACGCCTGCGACTCGATGTCGCCGACCGTTCCGCCGACCTCAATGATGGCAACGGTCACATCCTCCGGCCGGATGACAGCATTGGTTCCTCCCTCCTCTTCCTTTCCTGCTCCGGGAATCTCCGTCTCCTCCGTGTAGAATCTGGATTTGATTTCATTCGTAATGTGCGGAATCACCTGAACCGTGCCTCCGCCGTAATCCCCGTGGCGCTCCTTGTTGATGACCGACCAGTACACCTTTCCGGAGGTGACGTTGGAGTTGTGGTTCAGGCTCTCATCGATAAAACGCTCATAATGACCGAGGTCCAGATCCGTCTCCGTGCCGTCATCCGTCACAAACACCTCGCCGTGCTGAATCGGGTTCATGGTGCCCGGATCCACATTCAGGTACGGATCGAACTTCTGCATGGTGACATGATATCCGCGTGCCTTCAGAAGTCTTCCGAGGGAAGCCGCCGTAATTCCCTTTCCCAGCCCGGAAACAACGCCTCCGCTGACAAATACATATTTGATCATATTCTCTCCTCTCTGCTTTCCTTTATGCATGCCTGCCGGAAGGCCTGATTTCCTGCCATTCCGGCAATTTCATAAGTTCTGGTTCTTCCGAAAAAGCTCCGCCTGTCTTTTTCCGGACGCTTCCCATAAAAAAGGTGACAAAGGCCCCTCAAACGAATTCCTCCGTTTCAGTTGACGCCCTTGTCACCCGCATATGTCATCCATACTGTGTGCTTGTCACAGCCATCCCTGGCCACCAGCGGCCCATCGGCTCGCCGATTGCCGGATACCGGACAAATAAAAATACTTTGCTAGGATACACCCGTCCTCTTTTATCTGTAAAGAACTTTTTGCAGTGGATGTTCCATAGCGTTCCGGTCTGTCTATTCCCCCTCCGGCTCCCCTCTGGAAAGCCGTTTGTTGCGGTACATGTCCTGATCCGCCAGATGAAGTGCCTCCTCAAAGGAAAGCGAGTCATCTTCTGCCGTATAAAACCCAATAGATCCGGCTTCAGGCACAAAGTAAGGGCAGTCATGCGGAGGAAGGTTGCATGACTGCCCTTTATGAAAGATACCGGTGATACCGGAGCCATTCCGGTCACAAGCCGGTAAGATTCCGTATGAAATGTGATTCCGTGATTTTTGTAATGATTTCTTACTCTACGTCCTGAAGTGCCGCGAAGTCTTCCTCGCCGGTGCGGACCTTGACAACTCTGGCCACATTGTAGACGAAGATCTTGCCGTCTCCGATGTGTCCCGTATACAGAGCCTTCTTCGCCGCTTCGATCACCTTTTCCACGGAAATCTTGGAAACGATGACCTCGACCTTGACCTTCGGAAGGAGCGTAGAATCCACGACCGCGCCGCGGTAACGCTCGGTGGAGCCTTTCTGAATGCCGCAGCCCATGACCTGCGTCATGGTCATGCCGGTGACGCCGAGCTCATTCAGCGCCTTCTTCAGCTCGTCAAACTTGGACAGGCGGCAGATGATGGAAACCTTGTGCATGCCGGTATCCAGAGAAGGCTCCAGCGCGGGCTCCGCCGACACCCTGACCGCCGCATTCTTCTGCACCTCGGTTGCCTTCGTGTAATCTTCCTCACCAAGATCCGTGTTGTCGTTGATGTCCATATCCATGTTCGTCACATCCGCGATGGCGAATCCGGAATAAGCACTGGCCAGGCCGTGCTCGTGAATGTCAAGTCCGTCAATCTCCACCTGGGCCGGGACCCGAAGTCCGATGGTCTTGTCGATGATCTTGAAGACAATGAACATCGTGATCAGAACATAGACGTCAATTCCGATGATGCCGAGAATCTGGATTCCCAGCTGTGAAACCCCGCCGCCGTAGAAGAGTCCTTTGCCGACGCCATTTGCTCCGGTAGAGAACAGGCCGACCGCAATGGTTCCCCAGATGCCGTTTGCCATGTGCACGGAAACCGCTCCGACCGGATCATCGATTTTGGCAACATTATCAAAGAATTCAACCGACAGAACCACAAGGAATCCTGCCACAAGGCCGATGAAGAAGGAACCGACCGGGCTCACGCAGTCACAGCCCGCCGTGATGGCAACGAGTCCTGCGAGCGCTCCGTTCAGGGTCATGGACACATCCGGCTTGCCGTAGCGCAGCCAGGTGAAAATCATGGTAACGCAGGTGGAAACAGCTGCTGCGAGGTTCGTTGTCATAAATGCATTGGAAGCGGTGATCGCATCCTCTGCCGTCGCCATCGCCGCGGTCGAGCCGCCGTTGAAGCCGAACCAGCAGAACCAGAGAATGAATACGCCGAGCGCCGCCGCCGTCAGGTTGTGTCCGGGGATGGCCTTTGCCTTGCCGTTCTTGTCATACTTGCCGATGCGGGGTCCCAGCATTGCTGCGCCGAGGCAGGCGATGACGCCGCCGACATTGTGCACAACCGCGGATCCTGCAAAATCGTGAAAGCCGAGCGTGGACAGCCAGCCGCCGCCCCATGCCCAGTGGCCTTCAATCGGATAAATCAGAAGGGAAATTGCCGCAGAATACACGCAGTATGCCTTGAAGTTCGTGCGCTCTGCCATGGATCCGGAAACGATCGTCGCCGCGGTCGCGCAGAACACGGTCTGGAAAATGACATAGCACCACAGCGGCATTGTCTGCGGAACGACGCTGTTCGCAGCATCATAGGTTCCTCGGATCAGAGGATCCAGACGGCCGATAAAAGGCGCCGTGCTGCCGAACATCAGTCCGAATCCCACCAGCCAGTAACAGGGGGTTCCGATGCAGAAGTCCATCATATTCTTCATCAGAATGTTGCCCGTGTTCTTGGCCCTCGTCAGGCCGGCCTCACACAGGGCGAACCCGGCCTGCATGAAGTAGATCAGCGCCGAAGCGATGAGCACCCATGCAACAGTACTTACATTGATTTCCATACTCTCTTTCTCCTCTCCCGCTGCGGTCTGCCTTCACACGTTCTATGACATCTGCACCGGGAATGGACTGTCCAGACGGTGCAGTGATCGGATGCGGCAAAAAAGGGGCTGAAACCCGGATTCCCGGATTCCAGCCCCTTTGCTGAATTCTGCCGCCTGTGAAAACATCACAGCTTTATAAGATAATTTGTATTGTATACTTGCATACAATTCTGTGCAAGTCTCAAATTGCACGAAAACTTCTGCCAATTGCGCGCGGATTTTGTAACCTTATGCGATAGCCGCTCCTCAGCAGAAACGCCAACTATGGAAAGGCAAAGGCAGGAGGCGATTTTGAGGAGCACTGTAGAATCTCCCGGCGAAGCGGACTTTCGACCGGCGTCAAAAGTCCGTTGTCTGAGCCCGCAGGAAGGAAAGGACCCGCTGTGCGGGAGGTTCCTTCCTGCATGTATGGGCGAGTTCCAGGACTTTTGCGCCTGTATGGGAGAAAGCCACAAGCCGCCGGAGATTCTCAGCGCGGATCACATGAGCCTCCTGTCTCTGCCTTTCTGTAATATTCTCCTCAGGATTCTCTGAGGTTCGAATACCCCATCAGGAATGCATCCACATCATGGGCGCAGCGGCGTCCCTCGGCGACGGCCCATACGACCAGCGACTGGCCGCGGTGCATGTCTCCTGCGGTGAACACCTTCGGCACATTGGTTGCATAGGCATCCTCGGCCGTCTTCACCACGCCGCGCTGGGTCAGCTCCACACCGAAGGCTTCCGGTGTGTACTTCTGCGCTCCGACAAAGCCCGCCGCAATCAGAAGAAGGTCACAGGGAATCGTCTTCTCGGATCCCTCCACCAGCTGCATCTGCCGGTTCTCGAAGCGGACCTTCGCCGTCACGATCTCCTTGAGCTCTCCCTTCTTGTTGGTGTGGAACTCCTTGACCGTGGTTTCATAGACGCGAGGGTCATGACCAAACCGGTCAATCGCTTCTTCGTGGCCGTAATCGGTCTTCAGAACCTTCGGCCACTCCGGCCACGGGTTGGTTTCCGTGCGCTCTGCCGGCGGCTTCGGCATCATTTCCAATGCCGTCACGGACTTGCACCCGTGACGGATTACCGTTCCGATGCAGTCATTGCCGGTATCGCCGCCGCCAACCACGACGACATTTTTGCCCTTCGCGCTGATGAAGTCCTTCCCCTTCAGGAAGGTCTCCACATCGCGCGCATCCGAGCTCTTCCAGACGCCGGATTCTCCATCCAGTCCCTGATCCAGAAGGCTCTTTGTGGTGGACTTCAGGAAATCCACTGCGTAGTAAATTCCCTTTGTCTCCTCCGGGTTCGCTCCGGCAAGAGCCCGCGCCTGTTTGGCTCCGCAGGCAAGAACCACCGCGTCATAGGAATCCAGAATTTCCTTTGCGGAGACATCCGCGCCGACGTTCACGCCGGTCCGGAACTCCACGCCTTCCGCTTCCATCAGCTTCATGCGGCGGTAAATGACGCTCTTGTCCAGCTTCATGTTCGGAATGCCGTACATCAGAAGGCCGCCGATCCGGTCCTCTCTTTCAAAAACCGTCACCTGATGTCCCCGGTGATTCAGCTCATCCGCGACTGCAAGGCCGGAGGGACCGCTTCCGATGACGGCGACCTTCCTGCCGCTGCGGACCGCGGGAATCCTCGGCTTCATATATCCGTTCGCGTAGGCCGTCTCAATGACGAACAGCTCATTGTCGTGAACCGTCACCGGCTCCCCGTACTCGCCGTTGATGCAGGCCTTCTCGCACAGGGCCGGGCATACCCTTCCCGTAAACTCCGGGAAGTTGCTCGTCTTGATCAGGCGGGAGAAGGCGTGCTCGTCATGTCCGTGATAAATCTGGTCGTTCCACTCCGGAATCAGATTGTGAAGGGGACACCCCGTCACCATGCCGGAGAGCTTCATGGCAGACTGACACAGCGGGACGCCGCAGTTCATGCAGCGCGCGCCCTGTTTTCTTCTCTCTTCTTCCGAAAGCGGACGGTGAAACTCCTTGAAATTCGTAAGACGTTCCTCTACCGGAACATCCGGATTGTTTTTGCGGCTATATTCCAGAAATCCAGTCGGCTTGCCCATTACGCGGTCACCTCCTCAAATGCTTCCAGGACCGCATTCTCATGCGAAATGCCCTGCTCTTCATACTTGCTGATCGCAACCAGCATCTTCTGATAATCATTCGGAACGATCTTCTTGAAGTCGGATACCGTATGGGCGAAGTCTTCCAGAATCTGCGCGGCAAGCTTCGATCCGGTCTCCTTCTCATAATCCAGAAGGATCTCCTTGAGCTCCGCGATGTCGTATTTGTCCGTCACTTCCTGAAGCGAATCCATGTCCTTGTTCATCCTGCGGTAGAGCGTGTGGTCCCTGTCGAGGACATACGCAATTCCGCCCGACATGCCGGCGGCAAAATTCTTGCCGGTCGGTCCCAGAATGACGGCTCTTCCGCCTGTCATATACTCCAGGCCGTGATCGCCGCAGCCTTCCGCCACTGCAACCGCACCGGAATTTCTCACGCAGAAGCGCTCACCGGCCACGCCGCAGATATAGGCCTTTCCTGCCGTCGCGCCGTACAGTGCAACGTTGCCGACAATGATATTCTCCGAAGCCTTGAACGGAGACTTGGCGGAAGGAACCACGACGAGCTTGCCGCCGGAAAGTCCCTTGCCGAAGCCGTCATTCGCATCGCCGGTCAGACGGATGGTCAGGCCCTTCGGAATGAACGCGCCGAACGACTGTCCGCCGCCGCCTTCTGCGTGAACCACAAAGGTATCCTCCGGAAGATTTCCGCCGAATACTCTTGTAATATCCGAACCCAGAATCGTCCCGAAGGAGCGGTCCGTGCTCGAAACCTTCAGGGAGACATCCATCGACTCCGCCTTGGATGCGGCGCTCTTTTTCTCGACAGCCGTGCGAAGCGCCGGTCCCTTTCCGGTTCCGGCGAAGGTCGTTGCTGCCAGAGGATCTGCCTTGGGAACCTCGATGTGTGCTTTTCTCAGTGCCTCGTCAAAAGCAGGGAGAAGCACCGCCTCGTCCTTCGTCTTCTCCAGGTGGAAATTGTAAATGTGGTCCTGGTCAAAATGCGAATTCTCCGCGTGCGCATAGGCGGGATCCAGAATCTTCGACAGATCCACTTCCTCCGCGCGCTCCGTGATCAGAACGTCCTTCTTCTTCAGGCAGTCGGTTCTGCCGATCATCTCCGCCACGCTCCGGAAGCCGAGGGAAGCCATGATCTCACGAAGCTCCTCTGCGATAAACCGCATGAAGTTCATGACATATTCCGGCTTTCCGGCAAAGCGTTTGCGAAGCGCCTCATTCTGGGTCGCGATTCCGACAGGACAGGTGTCCTTGCTGCAGACGCGCATCATCATGCAGCCCATGCAGACAAGGGGAGCCGTCGCAAAGCCGAACTCCTCCGCTCCCAGAAGCGCCGCGATTGCCACGTCGCGCCCGCTCATCAGCTTGCCGTCCGTCTCAATGCAGACGCGGTCGCGCAGACCATTCTGGATCAGAGACTGGTGTGCCTCCGCAACGCCGAGCTCCCACGGAAGTCCCGCATTGTGAATGGAAGAGATCGGAGCCGCTCCGGTACCTCCGTCATAGCCGGAGATCAGGATGACCTGCGCTCCCGCCTTGGCAACGCCGCTCGCGATGGTGCCGACGCCTGCCTCGGATACCAGCTTGACCGCGATTCTCGCATAGCGGTTGGCATTTTTCAGATCATAAATCAGCTGCGCCAGATCCTCGATGGAATAGATGTCGTGGTGCGGCGGCGGCGAAATCAGCGAAACGCCGGGGGTCGAGTATCTCGTTCTCGCAACCCACGGATAGACCTTCTTGCCGGGGAGATGTCCGCCCTCGCCGGGCTTTGCTCCCTGTGCCATCTTGATCTGGATCTCCACGGCACTGTTCAGGTACTCCGAGGTGACGCCGAACCGTCCCGATGCCACCTGCTTGATGGCGGAGTTGCGCTCCGTTCCGAATCTCGACGGATCCTCGCCGCCCTCGCCGGTGTTGGATTTTCCACCCAGGCGGTTCATGGCGATTGCCATGGTCTCATGCGCCTCCTGCGAGATCGAGCCGTAGGACATGGCACCGGTCTTGAAGCGTTTGACAATCTCCTCCACGGGCTCCACTTCCTCGAGCGGAACCGGGTCCTTCTGCGGGACGAAATCCATCAGGCCGCGCAGCGTGTGGGGACGCTTGCTGTCATCCACCATCGCGGTGTAGGTCTTGAACTGCGCATAGTCTCCCTTCCGGACGGCCTGCTGCAGGTTGATGATGGTTTCCGGATTGTAGAGGTGATCCTCCTTGTCCTTGCCGCTTCTTAAATAATGGAAGCCGACGCTGTCCAGGGAGGTGTCGGTTCCGAGTCCGAGCGGATCAAACGCGTGATCGTGACGGAATGCAACGCCCTCCTCGATCTCCTTGATGCCGATTCCGCCGACACGGGAAACCGTCCCGGTAAAGTAATGGTCAATGACCTCCTTCGAGAGTCCGACCGCCTCGAAAATACGCGCGGACTGATAGGACTGGATGGTCGAAATTCCCATTTTCGCGGCAATCTTGACAACACCCGAAAGGAGCGCCTTGTTGTAGTCCTCAATGGCCGTGTGATAGTCCTTATCCAGAATTCCCTTGTCAATCAGCTCTGCGATGCATTCGTGCGCGAGGTACGGATTGATCGCGCGGGCGCCAAAGCCAAGGAGCGTCGCCATCTGATGCACATCTCTGGGCTCACCGGATTCCAGAACAATGGAGACCTTGGTTCTCTTCTTCGTCCGGACGAGGTGCTGCTCCACAGAGGACACCGCCAGAAGAGACGGCATCGGAACGTGGTTCTCGTCCACGCCGCGGTCCGAGAGGATGATGATGTTCTTTCCCTCTGCCGCCGCGCGGTCCACTGCGATGTTCAGCTGCTCCAGCGCGCGCTCCAGCGACGTGTTCTTGTAATACAGGAGCGAGATGGTCTCCGTATGGAACCCGGGCTGATCCAGCGAACGGATCTTCATGAGATCCACTCCGGTCAGGATCGGATGATTGACCTCCAGCACACGGCAGTTCTCCGCCTTTTCATTCAGAAGATCGCCGTCGGATCCGATGTAGACCGTCGTGTCCGTGACCACCTTCTCACGAAGGGAGTCAATCGGCGGGTTCGTGACCTGCGCGAACAGCTGCTTGAAATAATTGAACAGGAGCTGGTGCTGACGGGAGAGAACCGCAAGCGGAACATCGTGTCCCATGGATGCCGTGGGCTCCACGCCGTTCTCTGCCATCGGAAGAATGTCGTCACGGACATCCTCGTAGGTATAGCCGAAAACCTTGTACAGCTTGTCCCGCAGCTCCTGATCGTGGGTCGGGATCTTCTTGTTCGGAATCGGAAGACCGGACAGATGCAGAAGATTTCCGTCCAGCCACTCACCGTACGGCTCACGGCCCGCATAGCAGCTCTTGCATTCTTCATCCGAAATGATCTTTTTCTGCTTTGTGTCCACCAGAAGGATGCGTCCGGGCTCCAGGCGGGATTTCTTCACGATGTGCTCCGGCGCGATGTCCAGAACACCGACCTCGGACGCCAGGATCAGACGGTTGTCATCCGTGATGTAATAGCGGGAAGGTCGAAGGCCGTTCCGGTCCAGAGTCGCACCCACGACGTCGCCGTCCGAGAACAGAATCGCAGCCGGGCCGTCCCAGGGCTCCATCATCGTCGCATAATAATGGTAGAAATCCTTTTTGTCCTGCTCCATAAAGCGGTTATTCTTCCACGGCTCCGGCACAATCACCATCATGGCGAGCGGAAGGGGCATTCCGTTCATGTAGAGGAACTCCAGCGTGTTGTCCAGCATAGCGGAATCAGATCCTTTTTCCGCGATCACCGGGAAAATCTTGTCGATGTCCTTCTCCATGATCGGCGAGGACATCGTCTCCTCACGGGCCAGCATACGGTCGATGTTGCCGCGGATGGTGTTGATCTCGCCGTTGTGCGCGATCATGCGGTACGGATGCGCGCGGTTCCAGGAAGGCGTCGTGTTCGTGGAGAAACGGGAATGCACGATGGCAATGGCCGTCTCAAAATCATGATCCTGCAGATCGTCATAGAATTTCCGCAGCTGCATGACCAGGAACATGCCCTTGTAAACAATGGTTCTCGAGGAGAGCGAGCAGATATAGGTATCCTCACTGCTCTGTTCGAATTCGCGGCGGACCACGTAGAGTCTGCGGTCGAAATCAATGCCCTTTTCCACATCCTCCGGCTTCTCAATGAAGCACTGCATGATGCAGGGCATGGAATTCTTCGCAAGATCGCCCAGAATTTCCGGATGCACCGGCACCTTTCTCCAGCCGAGGAACTTCAGTCCCTCCTTTTTCGTGATGACTTCCAGCATCCGCATCGCAAAGGTGCGCTTTAAGCTGTCATTCGGGAAAAAGAACATTCCGACGCCGTATTCGCGCTCTCCGCCCAGCGTGATTCCTGCTGCCGCAGCCGCTTTTTTGAAAAATCTGTGGCTGATCTGCGTCAGAATGCCGACGCCGTCGCCGACCTTTCCGGTCGCGTCCTTGCCGGCGCGGTGTTCCAGCTTCTCCACGATATGAAGCGCATCGTCCAGAACCTGATAGTCCTTGTGGCCGTCGATGTTGACGATGGTGCCGATTCCGCAGGCGTCATGTTCCTCCTGCAGGCCCTCGTACATCCGGCTTAACTGTGATTCCTGTAATGTTTTCATATTCTCTAATCTCCGGTTTGTGTACATGTAGGTTTTCAGTACGGCAACAATTCCTGGTCCGTGTGATCCCGGATCAGGAATTCAATTGCCCTTCCTTGGCTTTCTGTACTGCGAGCCGCTTTTTCTCTCCGTTTTCCCGGATGTTCCGAAAATTCCGGTTCCGCTCCCCTGCAAGATGCAATGGAGCAGAACCATTTTCCCCGGATTCCGGTGATTCTCCGGAAAAGAAGCCGCGCCCTGTATTGCCTTCCCCGCTTCTCAGCGAAGAGAGAACAGCATCTGGCCGTACGTCGGATAAGGAAGGTAGCCATCCGGAATGATGGCCTCCGCCTTATCAACGGATGCGCGGAGCGTATCCATATCCGCCAGAATGGTCTCGTGATAGAACTTTGCAGCCTTGAGCTCATCGGTCTCCGCCTCAGCTGCCTTGGTGTCCTTGTCCAGCTTATCCAGAGACTTGCTGATCTTCTCGGAGGTCTCATCCAGTGTCGTGATGATCTCATCCTCATAGGTGCACTTGAGCTGCGGAAGAAGCTGCTTCTTCTTCAGTGCCTCATTGGTCACATCCTTCATGTAGCTGACCAGGCCGCTCGTGAAGTCCTTGCGCACCATTTCCTGCATCGTCAGGGACTCAATGTGGATGGTCTTGGAGTAGTTCTCCAGGAAGATCTCATAGCGGGACTGCAGCTCCTCCTCCGTGAAGACCTTGTGCTTCGTGAACAGTTCAACCGACTTTTCGGAGACGAGTCTGGGCATTGCGTCCGGAAGAGACTTCAGGTTGTCCAGTCCTCTCTTCTTTGCTTCCTCCAGCCACTCATCCGTGTAGCCGTTGCCGTTGAACAGGACTTTCTTATGCTCATCCAGGAGCTTCTTCAGAAGCTTCTTGACCTCCGCATCCAGGTCCTTCTTCTTGACGTCTTTCAGGGCCTCATAGATCTCAGACAGAGTCTCTGCCACAGCGGTGTTCAGAACAATGTTCGGATCTGCAACCGAAAGAGAAGAACCGGGCATGCGGAACTCGAACTTGTTGCCGGTGAACGCAAACGGTGAAGTACGGTTGCGGTCCGTGGTGTCCTTCATGATGTGCGGAAGAACCGCGGAGCCGAGGCTCATGGCACTCTTGCCCTGTCCCTTGAAGGCAGTTCCCTCATCAATCGACTTCAGGACAGCCGCCAGCTCATCGCCGACGAACACAGAGATGACAGCCGGCGGGGCCTCGTTTGCGCCAAGGCGGTGGTCATTGCCTGCCGTCGCCACACTGACTCTCATCAGATCCGCGTATTCATCCACGGCAGCGATCGTTGCGAGCAGGAATACAAGGAACTGGATGTTCTCCGCCGGGGTCTTTCCGGGATCCAGAAGATTCTCTCCGGTATCCGTGATAATGGACCAGTTGTTGTGCTTGCCGGAGCCGTTGACACCGTCGAACGGCTTCTCGTGCAGGAGGCAGGCGTAGTTGTGCTTGTCTGCAACCTTCTTCATCATCTCCATGGTCAGCTGGTTGTGATCCACCGCAACGTTCGCGGTCTCGAAGACCG
>DAIMKA010000038.1:0-6096 GCA_036721955.1 Lachnospiraceae bacterium
AGGATGAAATTTTCAGATGCCGCCGGGAATTTTCTCCGGAGGTTTCTTTGTGAATTCCGACAGTCCGTCTCCCTTCCGGGAAATATTTTTATTCGGATTCCGAAATATGCATAAATATTTTTCCGGAAAGCGGCAGGATTTTCTGTATTTTTACAGCTGTTGAGGGAAAAATCGCATCTGTCCGGAGGCCCGCATTGCATCCGGCAGATAACAGACGAAGATGCGGTTGGAAAAGTGGTGACAGACGATGAAAAAAAGTGATTTTCTGATTCCGGCGCTTCACCGGATGATTGATGAGGCTTTGAAGAAAAAGGAATATCGTTTCCCGACGGAAGGAGCCCTGTGCCGGGAGTTTGCGGTCAGCCGCGTGACCGTGCGGAAGGCCCTTGCGGCGCTGGAAGAGGAGGGACTCCTGCGGCGGCGCCAGGGAAGCGGGAGCTTCCTTACCGGTAAGTCTCCGGATCCTTCGGACAACTCGCTGGCTCTGCTCCTTGCCTCTCCCCTCCGCTACCGCTCTCCCGCCATCGTGGAGCAGGCGCGGCATGCGGCTGCGGAGGCCGGCTTCTCCCTGTCCGTCTATGACATGCGCAGCAGCTTTCAGACAGAGCGTCAGATTCTCCTGGAGCTCCTCTCCCATCCGCCGCGCGGCCTTCTTCTCGAGAGCTTCTCCGGCATCCCGGATCCCAACGCAGACCTTCTGCTGCGCCTGATCGGGAAGCCTTTGTCCGTTCCGGCGGTTTCCTTTCCCGGTCCCGTCCGGATTCCGGAGGCTTCCGTCCCGGGCGGCTCTGCCGTTCTCCCCATCCCTTATGCCGCGGAGGATTCTCTCCAGGGCGCAGGGCTCCTTGCGCGGACACTGGCGCAGCTCGGACACCGCCGGATTGCCGGAATCTTTTCTTCCTGTGCCCAGCCGGATGCGGTCCGCTTTCAGAGCTGGCTTGCGGCGCTCCGGGAGGCAGGGCTTCCCATGGATCCCGATTTGTTCCTTCTCCCCGGAAACCCGGAAACCGCTGAGATCCTGAGTGGGGAGGGCAATCGCCTCTCCTCCTTTCTCCAGAGAATCTCCGCAGGAGCCACCGCCCTTGTCTGCTCCGACGACCTTCTGGCTGCGGCTGTACTCCAGAAGCTTCCGGCTCTCGGGCTCCGTGTGCCCGAAGATTTCAGCCTTGCAAGCTTTGAGGGAAGCTATCTGCAGCAGCTCGCCCCCGTTCACACGGCATCCCTTGTCGGTGCCTCCTGTCTCGGAGAGCGCGCAGCGCGCCTTCTGCTGCAGAGAATCCGCGGAGAAGCCCCGGAAAGCCTTCTGCTGCCCCTGTCTCTCGAGAGGGGCGACACCCTGCGTGCAGTCTGACCTCCTTTGTCGGACGTCTTCACGGTATTTTCCCTCCTGCAAGGGAGCACCGCCTGCAAGCTGTCCCTCTTCCCGGAGTTTTCTGTTTTCCCTTATATCACGCAGCAGTGAAGAGGCAGCTGCGGCCCGCAGACCGGCTGCCCTGTCCGGCGAAGAGCCTTCTAGGATTCTGCGGATTCCCGCTCCATCCGGGAGCGGTATTCCTTGGTGGAATATCCCATCGTCTTGCGGAACACGTAGCTGAAATAATGCGGATCCCGGTAGCCGACCGCCGCGGCGATTTCTGCCGTATGGTCCTTCGTCTCCCGCAGCAGCCGGCAGGCCTCCTTCATTCTTTTCCCGGTCAGATATTCCACGAAGGTCTTGCCGGCCTCCCTGCTGAACACCGAGGACAGGTACGATCCGCTCACGCCCACCTGCGCCGCGGCGGAATTCAAAGAGAGCTCCGGATTCGTATAATTCTCATCCAGGTAGCTCTGCGCCTCCTGCAGAATCCTGCTCCCCTGCCTTGTGGACTCGCGGTCCCGGTATTCCAGTGCCCTGCCGAGAAGACTCTCCAGATACGGCTCCATGTCTCCTGCCTCGAGATTGAAATTCTGCATGCTCTCGTCCAGACCGCCGGTAAACTCCTCCTGCGAGAAGCCGAGCTTCTGAATATAGGAAATGACGGCAAACCGGATATTCAGTGCCAGGTAATTCCGGAAAATCCGGGAGCCCGTGACATCCGAAAGGCTTGCCAGATACCTCTCGGCGAATTCCCGGATCTCCTGCGGCTGCCCGTCCTTCAGAAAACTCCGAATCACCGAGGTGTCCACGCGGGAAGCATCCACGTTCAGAATCGTCCCCTTTTCCCTGCTGTCCGCAGACACGGCCTCCGCCGTTTCCTTCGTCAGCACATGCGTCCCGGGCGTAAGATACCGACAGGCGAACGCATGACTGGCCTTTGCGTAGCAGCTCCGCAGCTCGCTGAACCGCGTCACCGGTTCGCCCGCCGCCACATACCAGTTGATCTCATCCTCGCGGTTTCCGCAGACCTGTGCGATCTTCCTCACGGCGCCTTCCGTATACTCCGGCACCGACTCCGCGCTTCCCTTCACAATGACCGCAAAGGTGCTGAGCGACCACCCGCACATGATATAGGCCGGTGAGCGCAGGAAAAACATTCCGAGCTCGTCCATCGTTCTCTGATAGGCCTCGGAATCCGCCGTGCTCCCCTCCTGCTGCCGGTCATGGAACGTGAACAGGACGCAGTTGAACGCCTCGGCGCTGATGTCGAGATTCAGCTTCTTCGCCTCTTCGTAGATGGTTTCAATCGAAGCTCTGCCGCTGAAAACCTTCTCCAGGAATTCCTGCCGCTGCAGCTGCTCGAACTCGCGGCTCTCCAGCTCATACTGCTCGACATACCGCGCCTGCTCCTGCTCGTTCTCGATCTTCTGCCGGACCTCTTCCAGCGCTTCCTTCATGCTCTTTCGCGTGATCGGCTTTAAGAGATACTGCTCCACGCCCTCGCGGATCGCCCGCCGTGCATACTCGAAATCGTCATAGCCGCTCATGATGATCATTTTCATGGAAGGAAATTCCTTCCCGACAATGTGGCACAGGGACAGGCCGTCCATAAACGGCATCTTGATATCCGTGATCAGGACATCCGGCCTCGTCTTCTGAATCAGGGGAAGCGCGCTCTCGCCGTCCCCGGCCTCTCCCGCGAACTCGAAGCCGCACTCCGCCCACGGAATGTTGTCCCGAAGACTCTCCCTCACCACCGTTTCATCTTCCACAAGAAAAACCTTCAGCATGCTGTTTCCTCCCCGGTCCTGCAATTCTGACCAGCCCCTTTTTCGTTTCTTTCCTCACATACCGGCAGCCCCGTCTCCTTTCGCCGCGCGGCTGTCTAATACTGTCTGTCCTCCAGATATTCTCCCGCATTATCCTTCGTGAAGACCATCTCCTCCATATAATATTCCTTCTTCACCTGCATGCCCGCCTCAATTTTGCGGATCACATCGGAAAGAAGAGGTCCGGACAGAGGATTGCACTCCACATCCACATTGATTTTGCCTTCCTCCACGTATTCGAGTGCCTTCCGGGAGCCGTCGAACGAGATCAGCGTAACATCCTTTCCCGGATTGATCCCGGCCTCCTCCAGCGCCTCCAGCGCACCGAACGCCATGTCATCATTCTGCGCAACGACCACATCAATGTCATCGAATTCCCGGAGGAACCGCTCCATGACCTCCTTGCCCTTGGCCTCCGTAAAGTCTCCGCCGTTCTGCGCCGTCAGCTTCCAGTTCGGATGCCTTGACGCAATGGTGTTGAAGCCGCTGGTCCTGCCGAGCTGCGCCGAGGAGCCCTCCGTTCCCTGCAGGACTACGATGTTGGTCTCTTCCCCGCTCTTTCCCTGTGCTTCCAGATCTTCTTCCAGCCACTCTCCCGCCTTGACGCCTTCTTCCCGCATGTCCTCTCCGACAAAGCAGGTGTACAGCGAATCATCCGCGACCGAAATCGCCCGGTCCAGAACAATCACCGGAATCCCGGCCTCCTTTGCCTCCTCCAGAACCGTATCCCAGCCGTTCTCACGGACGGGGCAGAACACAATCACATCCACTCTCTGCGAGATAAAGCTGCGCAGGGCCTTGATCTGCTTGTCCTGCATCTGCCGCGCGTTGTCGAACAGAAGGAAATACCCGTTTTCCTCCGTCAGGGTCTCGCGGACGGAATTCGTGTTGGCCGTCCGCCAGATCGACTCGCTGCCGAGCTGCGAGAAGCCCACGCTGATCAGGTCCTCGTTCTGCTCCTCTTCCTCCTCCTGAACGGATTTCTCCGCAGCCGTCGGATCAAAGGGGCTGCACCCGGAGAGAACGGCCGCACACAAGAGTGCCAGCGCTGCCGCCCATCTTCTTTTTTTCTTACTTTGCTCTGTTCCCGTATTCACAGTTGCCCTTTCCCCCGGAACCATCCTTCCCGGTCCGTATCTTTCCCGCTCCGGACTCCCCTGCTGCCGCGCACTCGTCCGTTCCGGCTGCTGCCGCCTTCCTCCGCATCAGACCGGTTCTCCTCCTGATGCTGCCGGCTCTCCGCCCTCCGTTTCCTCCCGCAGCAGAATCGCCGGAATGGCAACGCCGACGCAGGTTCCCTTTCCCTCCTCCGAATCAATCGTCAGCCCGTAGTTCATGCCGAAGTTCATCCGGATTCTCTCATTGACATTCGCCATTCCAAAGCCCTTGTCGGTCTCCTTGCAGGGCCTCTGGATCTCCTCGCGGAGGTGCGCAAGCTCTTCGCTGCTCATTCCGATTCCGTCATCCTCCACCGCAAAGCGGATCAGGGCCCCGTCCTTTTCTCCGGTGATGCGGATTTTCCCGCCGTTCCGCTTGTTCTTCACCCCGTGATAGAGCGCGTTCTCCACGAGCGGCTGAAGCGTCATTTTCAGCGTTTCATAGGGGTACAGACCGGGATCGATCCGGATCTCGTAATTCAGAATGTCCTGATATCTGGCCTTCTGGATTTCCAGGTAGCTCCGGATGTGCTGCTCCTCCTCGCGAATGCTGATATATTCACGTCCCCGGGAGAGCACGGTCCGGAAAAACGACGAGAGCGACACTACCATGTCCTCGGCCGCCTCCGACTTCCCGTCCTCAATCAGCCAGACAATCGCATCCAGCGTGTTATAGAGGAAGTGCGGATTGATCTGCTCCTGCAAAAGCCGCAGCTCCGCCTTCCGCATCTTGCGCTCATCCTCCCGGATCTTTGTCACCATCACGGAGAGGTGCTGTGCCATGTCATTGACGCTGGCGGAAAGAGCCGCCGTCTCGGCATCGCCGTTCTCCCCGGCCCGCACGGTAAAATCTCCCTGTGCAATCTCGCGGGTCACCTGGCCCAGCTCCCGAAGCGGCCGCGAGATGCTGCGCGAAATCCGGGTCTCCACCAGAAAAACAAACGCGGTCAGTACGACGAGCAGCAGGACCATGGAAACGATGAAGGTAAACGCCTGCTGATTCAGGGTCGCCCGCATCAGCTCCATGCTCTGCGTCTGATAATAAATATAATACTGAATGTCATCCTGGATCAGCTCCGTCAGGATATAGATGTTGTTGTCCAGCATCTCGATGTTCTCATCGTAGTGCCCGCCCTCCTGGAGATTCACGCGGATGTCGTCGACACGCTCCCGCAGCGTATCGATGTTGCGCAGGAGGTTCTGCAGCCAGCGGCGCGAAGTCGCGTCCGTCGTGATGGTCTCCAGCTCCCGGAAATCACTCTGCAGCTCGTCAATCAGCGCGTAGGGGTCCTCCAGAGAATCCGAATCCCCGATCTCGTCAAAGGTCGTCCCGCTGACCACGATCTTGTACAGATTCTCATCCATCTCCTCCTTGAAAGACAGGTTATAGGTGTTGGCCATGGTCATGTTCCGGACCACGCGGTCGTAGGCATTGCTGTACGACAGCAGCGCGTACAGAAGATAAGCCGCCACACACAGAAACGGAATCATGGCTGCCGCCACCAGAAGCCTCAGCTTGCGATTGATGGAATGCCGTTTTTTCCTTTGTTCCTTCACTGTCCGCCCTCTCTCCTCAGAAATCATCTGTCTGCAGACCCTCAGCGGGACAATCCCGCATCCGTGGCAGGCTCTCCCCGCAGGACACTCCGGTTCCTGCCGTACCCTATCAAAGTGTAGCAGAAAGTGTTCCGCAATTCTCATCACTTTTGCAATCAGCTTTTTTATTTATGGTGTTGCAAAAATCAGAAATTCC
>DAIMKA010000038.1:6106-12261 GCA_036721955.1 Lachnospiraceae bacterium
AAGTAAGCAAAGGAGGCGATAATAAAATTAAGTTATATCGTAACCGTTTCGCATATCATACGAAACCCATTTCATTTTTATATCCGCTGAGGCAAAATCCGCGAGGGCGGTATTGCCGAAGGCGGCAGCCGGTGCGTCAGTACCGATGCTGCAGTTGGAAAGCGACATCGCAGCGTCACTTTCCAGCTTTCGATTCAGGAGGCATATAGATGCGTTTTCACTTTGTCAGACATCTGTCTGCTTTGCTCCTGCCGCTGATTCTCACCTGCACGCTTTGTGCATGCCAGCAATCCGACACCAGTGAAGCAGCAGCTTCATCCGATTCATCCTCTCTTCCCGAGCTCAAAATCGGCGTTGATATTCTGAATCCTTTCTTTTACAAGGATGAAAATGGCGATTACGCCGGAATTGACGCAGAGATTGCGCGCGAGGCATGCGGCAGGGCAGGCCTCCGGCCCGTCTTCGTAACCATTTCCTGGAATTCGAAGGACGACTATCTGGCGGACGGCTCCGTGGACTGCCTCTGGAATGCTTTCTCCGAGGACGGGCGGGAGAGCCAGTATCTCTGGACCGCGCCCTACATGGAGAGCGAGCTGGCGGTTCTGGTCGATGCGCAGTGCCCCGATCACTCCCTGAAGGAGCTGCACAGCCGCGGCGGCATTGCCGTGCGCGCAGGCTCCAAGGCCGAGGAGGTTCTTCTGAAGGATACGGGCAATACGCTCACCCGGACGGAGAAGATCTATTCCTGCGGCTCCTTCGATCAGGCAAAAACTGCCTTCATCAAGGGGTACACCGGCGCTCTTGCCTGCCACAAGGCCGTCCTGCAGCAGATCATGTCCGAATATCCCGGCGTGTACCGTCTCCTCGAGGGCTCCACGATGACCGTGCACCTGGGCGTTGCCTTTCCCCGGGACGCAGACTCTGCCGCCTGCCGGAGTCTCGACAAGGCCTTCACGGAAATGAAGCAGGACGGAACCATTTCATCCATCATCGCCCGCTACACGCCGGGTGATTCCGATGCACAGGAAGGAGGAACTGCCGATGTCAGCCGGTAAAAATCTTCTTGCCCTCTTCTGTTCCCTCTGCGGAAAAAGAAAGGCTTCCAGGTCTGCACCGGAAAGCGCTTCCGGAAAAGGGAACCATCGCTCTCTCGAGAACTTCTTCCGCATCGCCGGAGGAATTTTCCTTCTCGCGAGTCTCGTCGCTCTGGTCTTTCTCGGATTCAATGTCCGTTCGCAGGATCTCCGGGAGACGGAGTCTCTTGCCGAGGAAACGGTTTCCTATCTGGAGAACGAATGCCGCAAATTCGACAACTATACCGCCGGCATTTCCGCGAATTCTCTCCAGAAGCTTCTGGATACGGCAGATGCCCTGAAGACCTTTGCCGGTCCGGATTCCATGGACAGCTCGGACTTCCTGCACGATTTCATCCGCACGGTGCACGTCAGCGGCATCATTGTGACGGATTCCCACCTTTCCGTCCTCGCACAGACGGATATGGATGACACAGACAACAGCGACCCCTGGTCCCTGTGGAAGGATATTCTCTCCAGGCCCACCGTCACCGATATCCTGAAATATCCTCACAAGACCTATATCGATCAGGTCACGCTGAACGATCAGCCCTATGACTACGCCGTTGTCGCCACCGATGACGGAAGCCGGCTGATCCTGTGCTACACGCTGCAGAAGAAGCCGAGCACCGACCCTTACGAGTTCACAATCGGCAGCATTCTGGAAAACAATAACTTTCACAAGAACCCCGTCATGGTCATCACCGACGGAACGAAGGTTCTGTCCACGAACAGTGAGGTTCTGAAGAATCTCGGAACCGGGGATTACCGGGAGCTTTCCTCTTCCATCGTCTGGAAGGAGAATGCACTCACCAGCTTCCACTATCAGGGAAACGAGTGGTACGGCCTGCGGCGGGTCTGCGGCAATTACTTCGTCTATGCGGTTTATCCTGCTGCCGAGGTATTTTCCAATCGTTCGAATGTCATCGTCGCGGGATTCATGCTGTATCTCACGCTGTGCCTGATCATTCTCACCGTCCAGCGGCATTTCGACAAGGCGAATCTCCGCCGGATGGAGAAGCAGCTGCGCATCATCAACGCCATCAGCACCAGCTACTCCTCCACCTTCCTTCTGCACATCGACCGGATGGAGCTGGAGGCCATCCGTCCCTCCGCCCGGCTGGAGGCGATTTTCAAAGCGCACACGTCTCCCTATGAATTTCTGTTCGCTGTCTGCCGGAATGAGGTCGATCCCGAATACTATCCCATCGTCATGAACTTCCTGGAGCTCGATACGATGGCAGCCCGCCTGAAGGGGGTAACCTCCCTCTCCAGGGAGGTTCGGGACCGGAACGGCGTGTGGTTCAGCCTGCAGCTGATTCCGCAGCGCTTTGATCCGGAAGGGAATGTGCTCGCGGTTCTGGTCACCACGAGGGACATCACCTCCATCAAGCAGGTGGAGGATCTCTCCTTCCGCGACAAGCTGACGGGCCTCCACAACCGCAATTACATGGAATCCCGGAGCAAGAACTTCGTCCGCACAGGCGATTATCCCGTCAGCCTCATCATGGCGGACTGCAATTACTTAAAGCAGACCAACGATACCCTCGGCCACGAATACGGAGACCTTCTCCTGCAGCGCGTCGCCTCCGTCATCCGTGGCGCCATAGACGGCAGCGGCATTGCCATGCGGATCGGCGGCGATGAATTCCTGATCCTGTGCCCGCACTGCTCTGCGGAGAGGGCCGGATGGATGATCGCGAACATGAAGCAGAAGCTCGCCGAAAAGAGCGATGAGAAGCTTACGCTCAGCGTCTCCTTCGGCAGTGCCACCATCACCAGTGACGCACTCTCCTTCGAAGAGGCCTTTCAGCTCGCGGATCAGGCGATGTATCAGGAAAAGGAGGCGTTTCACGCCTCCTCTCCCAGGTAAAATCCGGCTTCCCGGCAGCATCTGGTGATCTCCAGGACCACCTTCCGGATATCGAGCGGTTTGGTCAGATGGGCGTTCATTCCGGCATCCATGCTCTTTCTCGCGTCCTCTTCGAAGGCATTCGCCGTCATCGCAAGGATCGGAATCCATCGGGCATCCGGCCGGTTCATGGCGCGGATCGCCTTTGCCGCCGACAGGCCGTCCATCACCGGCATCATGATGTCCATCAGGATGGCATCAAAGGTTCCCGGTTCCGATTCCCGGAACACATCCACGGCCTTCTGCCCGTTCTCCGCCGTGGTCACATGAGCGCCTTCGCCCTCCAGAAGCGCCACCGCAATCTCGGTGTTCAGCGCGTTGTCCTCGGCAAGGAGAAGATGCATCCCGCGAATGTCGGCCTCCGCAGGCTCCTTTTCCCTGCTCTCCGTCTCCCCGGACTCTGCACTCTCTGCAATTTCAAACGGGATCGTGATCACGAAGGTGGAGCCTTCCCCCTCCTTGCTGGAAATGTCAATCGTCCCGCCCATCTGGTCCAGAAGGCGTTTCACAATCGACATCCCGAGGCCGGTTCCCTGATAGACGCTTCTGGCATCCGAACGCTCCTGCACAAACGGCTCGTAGATATGCTTCAGGAACTCCTCGTTCATTCCGATTCCGGTGTCCGAAATTGTCCAGCGGTAGGTCACCCTTCCGTCTCCGGAGCCCATCCATTCCATGGAGGTGACAATCTTTCCTCCGACCTTGTTGTACTTGATGCAGTTCCCGTAGATATTCAGGAAAATCTGCCGCAGATGGAGCGGGCTTCCATAGACGAAATCCTCCCGCAGCTCCTGCCTGCCGAACTCCAGCGTCAGCCCTTCCTCTGCCATCCGGCCGCTGATGATGGTTCCGACCTCCTGGGAGAGCTGTTTTAACGAGAACGGCTCATGCGAGAGCTGAATGCTCCCATCCTCCAGTTTTCCCATCTGCAGCACATCATTGATCAGCGAGAGGAGGTGCCTGGCCGAAATCATCATCTTCCTGTGGTTCTCCCGCAGAACCTCCGGATGATCCAGATTGGCTTCGTCAATCGTCAGCAGGCCGATGATGCCGTTGAGCGGCGTGCGGATGTCATGACTCATCCGCGCCAGGAAATCACTCTTGGCCGCGCTGGCCTTTCTCGCCTGCTCCACGGCCTCCGAGAGCTCCCGGTTCTTGTCCTCCAGCTCCTCCGCATATTCCTGGCGGATCCGGACCTGCCTCTCCTGATAATTCCGGTCGGTCTTCCACAGGATCATATGGATCAGAAAAATCAGGAAAATATAGGCGGAGAGCATGTACAGCAGGTTCAGCGGCGTGATCTGGAACACCTTCTGCTCCGACAGATACGCATAAATATAATAGTTCTGGCTCTTGTCCATCAGACCGAAGTCGTGGCCGATCTTCCCGCGGCTCTTCGCATGAATCAGATGGCTTCCCGTTCCGCGCTCCATGATGCGGTTCAGAATCGGCGTATCCTCCACCGCAGTGCCCATCAGAGACGGGTCATTCGAAGCGATCACCTGGTCGCCGCTGCTGATCACAATGGTTCCGTTGTTCTCCATCGAATAGCCGGTCACCAGTGTGCGGATGGAATCGTTGAAGGTCTGGGCGAATTCCGCCGAGGTGTAATAGTAAACCACGATCACGCCCCCGGCATCCGACCTTCCCACTGCCGCGACGTCCAGATAGGATCCGTCCGCACAGGAAAGCCGGACCGCGTAGGTCTTCTCCGGAAAAGAGGCCGTGTCCATCACCGCTTTCCGGTCCAGGCGGGACAGAATCTCCTCTGCTGAGAACCCGGCGCTGTCATAGGAGGATTCCACTTCGCCGTCCGCTCCAAGGAGAATCAGGCCGCTCACGTAGCTGTCCTCCGCGTAATCCCGGAGAAGCTCCGGATCATCCGTTTTCCTCCCGTCCCGGCCGGCCGCATTGGAGAATTTCCACCGGATCTGCTCCGCACTCTCGGTTCCACGCATCAGGCTCTTGGCTTCCGATGCAAGGTCCCGCAGCTGGCTGAGGTTGCACTGCTCCTTCATATATTCCAGCATATTCCCCAGCTGGGTCTGCGCCTTGGAAAGGTCTGTCCGGACCGATACGGCAAAGGTAGCAGCCAGAATCGCCAGCCCCAGCAGGATTTCCAGGGGAACGATTTTCTTCCACGGTATGGTTCGCGTCTTATTCTTCATCCAGCTCCCCCAGATATCTGTCTGCATCTGCAAAATACTTCCCGACAATCGTCCGGGTCGTTCCGTCCGCGCGCATTTCCTCTAATGTGTCGGACAGTTCCCGGTCCAGTCCGCGCTCATCCGAACGGTCGAATGCGACCCCCAGCCGGACAGTCAGAAGCGGGTCCTCCAGAATCCGGAATTCCATTCCCGTTTCCGACATGAACTGTTCGACGGCAGTATCATGCGCGGCAATCGCATCCACATAGCCCTTGCTGAGCATCACGAAGATCAGATCTCTTTTCTGTACGGAGATCACCCGCCGAAGCTCCGGGAGTCCCAAGTCATGGGCGCGGAACAGATCCTCCGGCTTGGTCGTGGACTGTACCGCGACCGTCTTGTTCTCCAGATCCTGCAGGGAGGAAATTCGGCTGTCCGGATTGACGGCAATGACCTGATGGCTCGTCATATAGGGCCCGGCCCACCGGTATTCCTCCTCGCGACCGTCCATCGTAAAGCTGCTCCAGATGCAGTCGATGGTTCCGTCCTCCAGAAGATTCTTCTTGTCCTCCCAGTTGATGAACACGAATTTCGGCTGATAGCCCATTCTCCGGAAGGCCTCCTCGGCAAGCTCCACGTCAATTCCGGTCAGGTCTCCGTCCACGTCCATGTAGCTGAACGGGGAATAGTCGTCGCATCCGACAACGATCTCCGGAAGCGCACGGTCTCCCGAGGCCGGGCTCTCGCTGCGCCCCCGCCCTCCGAAAACAAGGAACAGCCCCAGACAGGCAGCGCCTGCCAGAACTGTCAGAATTCCGACCCTTCCGATCCATCTTTTCCTTCTCTTTTTCTCCATTCTGCCTCCCCGAATATGTTCTTAAATTTTATCATGTAAATCAGAAAGTTTCATTTATTTCTGATGATAATAATGCCTTCGCACCTGCTGACTGCAGGAGGAAACGGACCGCCTGCGGGCATATTCACGAGGGAAATGGCTTTGCAGCCGCAAGGATTCCTGCCGAA
>DAIMKA010000039.1:0-12238 GCA_036721955.1 Lachnospiraceae bacterium
CGACAGCTTGCCGGAAGGAGTGCCGAGGCCGAGGAGGAGCTCTGCCGCGGCGCAGCCGCCCTCCATGCCGCCCTGCCATGCCATGAGGACGCTCCGAATGCGGTCATTGCAGGCAAACCAGTCGGTGGCAACCATGCCGCCCACGTTCATCACGACGACAACGCGATGGAAGCGGTCCGTGACCTTCTGAACCAGTTCCTCCTCGCGGGGAGTCAGATAGAAATCACTGCGCGCGAAGAGATGATTCTGCAGATCGGACAGATGCCGGTCGTCGCAGACGTTCTCGCCGGGAGCGCCGAGCTCGGACTTGCGGTCCCAGGCCTCGCCGGAGAAGCGGCTGATGGAGATAATGGCGGTGTCGCAGGAAGCGGCGGCCTCATCGGCGAGAAGATCCGGGAGCTCCGGCTCCTCGATCATGCCGGGAATGCCGCCCTCTGCATACTGACCGGCCACATAGCCGCGGTAGAATGCAGCGGTCTTCTCGTCCACCGAGACGAGGTCCTCGTGCTCCATGAAGCCGTCATAGAGATTCTTTATATAAGGAACGGTGACATCGCCGGATCCGCCGCCGCCCTTGACGTAGTCAAAGGTTCCCTTGCCGAAAAGGGCTATTCTGCTCCCCTTTGCAAGAGGCAGAACGGAGGGATCGTTCTTCAGAAGAACCATGCCCTCCTTTGCCGCATTCCGGGAGAGCGCAATGTGCTCCGCGGATGCCGTGACGCGCCGGTTCTCATACAGAGGAAGATTCGGCTGATACAGTGCTCTTGTCCATTTGTTCATAGCTGTGCATTAACCCTCCAGATTTCTGCGGTCCGATGTTGCCGGGATTCCGACGCTCTCTGCCGCCCCGGGCCGGTGCCGCAGACACCCGCAGCGCCGGAAATCCGAAAAGACACGGGATCGCTGTGTTTATCCTTCACTGCCCGGCATGAGGCAATCCGGTGTAAACGGATCGTTTGCAAACCTGTTACAGCGGAAATTGTCCGGAACAGTGACGTCTATATTACCCCCATTCTAAGTGGTGGAAACGGAAAAGAGAAGTGTGGAAAAGCCGGAAAACAGGAGAAAAAATTGTGAAAAAGTTCAGGAAGAAAACGAGAGACGCCGGCGCAGGAGACGGCCGAGCTCCAGCAGAAGATAGATCGCGAGAATGACGGCGAAAACAAGAATCGCATACCCGACGCGCCAGTACGGACCGAGGAGCCCGGCAAGAAGGGCGAGCGGCGTTCCGGGGAGCGGACGCATGATAAAAAGGTAATTGCAGCCGGTGAGCGCATTGAATACGGCAGTGGGCGGCGTTACGATGCACAGGTACAGAACCGGGTACCAGAGATGCCGGATGGAGGGATGAATCCGGCCGGACAGGAAGAGCGCGAGCGGATAGGCCGCGAGCACGGCGTGCCAGAGGAAGCTGTGAAGGCACATGAAATTCCAGAGAGGATAGGAGGTCCAGTCCGGGAAAATCAGGGCGCAGAAGGTTCCCGGCATGAGGAGAACCAGCCCGATTTCTCCGAGCGCTTCACGGAAGCGGTGAAACCGCGCCGGAAGGAACGCCTGGAGGAGGTAAACGAAGATCGCGAAGCTGCACAAATGGAGCGGCAGATAGGCGGTGCTCATGCGGTGAACACAGACGAGGAACAGGTCGCGAAGAAGATTTCCGAGAAGGAGCAGGAGGGACGTGATTTGCAGGATGTGGTCCTGCCTTCTGCGGCTGCAGCGAAGGAACAGGAAGCAGTAAAGCGCGATTCCGGCTGCGCAGACTCCGAGCGCCGCAAAGTGCTGCGCCGAGAACAGACCGAACCCGACCCCGGCGGGGAGATCATGAATTTCTTTCCAGAAGTACTGCATATAAGTCCTCTCTGTTTTCTTTTCTATATGTTTGCCTCAAAGGCTTTTCCCTGATGTATGTTTGCCCCAAAGGCCCGATTTGCCGCCATCCGCCCGATACATTATTATAGATCCGATTACAGGTCCGGCCCCGCACGTTCCGTATTTTTGCCGAATCCGGCTGCCGTATTCGGCAAAACCGCTGCACCGGAGGATGTCTGATGACATCTTCTCCATGGTATCGCGGATTTTTTCTCTGCGAAGTATAAAATGATAATGCATTTTGAAAAAGGTGATGCTATAATCCCATCTAAATGCTATAATCCTACAAAAACAATAGGAGTTAATTCCGAGAGATGAACGAACGACTTTTGAATATACTGATCCAGTCTTTCCCGAAGATCCTTCTTCCGGGACTGATGTATACCATTCCGCTGACGATTCTGGCCTTTGCCATCGGCCTTGTCATTGCGATTCTGACGGCACTGGTGCAGTTCGCCAACATCCGGGTTCTGAAGCAGATTGCACGGTTTTACATCTGGGTGATCCGCGGAACGCCGCTTCTGGTGCAGCTGTTCGTCGTGTACTACGGTCTGCCCAAGGTGGGAATCCTGATCGAGGCTTTTCCGGCGGCGGTGATGGTTTTTGCCATCAACGAGGGTGCCTATGCGGCGGAGACGATGCGCGCGGCTCTCGAGGCGGTTCCCGCAGGACAGATGGAGGCCGGCTACTGCGTCGGCATGAGCTGGTGGCAGATTGTCCGCAGAATCGAGCTGCCGCAGGCTCTGCGCACGGCGTTTCCGACCCTGTTCAACGAACTGATTTCCATGGTGAAGGATACGTCCCTTGCGGCGAACATCACGGTGACGGAGATGTTCATGACCACGCAAAGGATCAATGCGGTTTACTATGAGCCGCTTGCCCTGTATCTGGAGGTTGCGGCGATTTATCTTCTGTTCTCGACGGTTCTGACGAAGCTCCAGAGCATCGGAGAGAAGAGACTCGGCTCTTACGGGAAGCGCTGAGCACCGGGAACCGGGAGTGACCGGCAGCCGCGGATGGAAAACGCCGGAGAAGGAAGGCAGCCGGCCGGCATCGGCGGAAAATGCCGCAGAGGAAAGCACTGACCGGATGCATGAAGGAGAAGCAGTTATGTCCATGCTGGAAGTAAAGGGAATCAAGAAATCATTTGACGGGAAGACGCAGGTCCTGAACGGAATCGACGTGTCCGTCAATAAAGGAGAAGTCATTGCCATTCTGGGCCCCTCGGGCGGCGGCAAGACAACACTCCTTCGCTGTATGAACTTTCTGGAGACGGCAGACAGCGGAAGCCTTACGTTCGACGGGAAAACCTATGACCTGTCGAAGATCACGAAGAAGGAAATCGCGGAGATCCGGCGCAAAACCGCCTTCGTGTTCCAGAACTACAATCTGTTCCTGAACAAGACCGCCCTGCAGAACGTGACGGAAGGCCTGATTGTTGCGAGGAAGATGGAGAAGAGCAGGGCGGAGGAGATCGGCCGCGCCGCACTGGAGAAGGTTGGAATGCTGGAGCGGGTGGACTTCTATCCAAATCAGCTCTCCGGCGGGCAGCAGCAGCGTGTTGCGATTGCGCGGGCACTGGCGACCGATCCGGAGATCATTTATTTTGACGAGCCGACTTCCGCACTGGATCCGGAGCTGACGGGAGAGGTGCTGGGCGTCATGCGCAGACTCGCGGAAGAGGGCATGACGATGCTGGTGGTCACGCATGAGCTCGGCTTTGCGAAGAACATCTCGACGAGAACCATGTTCATTGAAGGCGGCGTTGTGGTGGAGGAGGGACCCTCCCGCGAATTTTTCGCGAATCCCCGGCAGGAGAGGACCAGAGCCTTCCTCCGCGCGATTTCGAGCAAGGAAGACTGAGACATTTGTAATTTATTCATAGACCCGATACAATAAGTTGTCTCTCTTTGGAGGGACAGCTTATTTTGTTTCAGCGCCTGAAGAATTTCGGAGTGAATGGACTGCCCGCAGGCCAATTCACTTCAGACAGAAGATATCATCAGGTATCTTCGGATGTTAGTCTTTTATTATTTTTTAAACAGGATACAGGAGACAGACTGTGACGAAATTTGAAGAATACCGGGAGAAATATCCCGAATTTGTATACCGCGGCTACCATTTCACGATCGGAACGGATGACAGCGGGAAGAACCCGGAGGAGAAGATTTGTCGTGTGGTCTATGATTTCGAGACGCCGGGGCTGTCGGAATTTCATCCGACATGGACGTTTCCGGTCCGCCGGGAGTTGACCCGGGAGACGGAGCAGATTCTGGGAGAGCTGATTTTCCAGCTCGGTATGGTGGAGACCATCAGCTACTACAAGATCACCTGTCCGAAGAAGGTCCGCGTTGTGTGCGGAACCCTTACGGCGGATCAGCGGGCGTGGTGGAGAAAGCTCTATTACAACGGCCTCGGAGAGTTCATGTACCGGAACGGCATTGAGGTTTCGGAGGAAGAGCTTCTGACCATTGAGTGCAAGACTCCTGAGGAAAAGGGTGAGAAGAAGCCGTACCAGGATCCGACGCAGTACGAGGGCTTCCTCGTTCCGGTCGGCGGCGGCAAGGATTCGGTGGTGACGCTGGAGACGCTGCGCGGACAGGATATCATGACCTATCACATCAATGACGACAGCGCCATTGATGAGGTCATTGACGTCTTCAATCACACGGAGAATGACTGCCGGGCGAAGAGAACCCTGGATCCCAATATGCTGGAGCTGAACCGGCAGGGATTTCTCAACGGGCACACGCCGTTCTCGGCCATTGTGGCATTTTCCTCGACGATCGCGGCTTTCCTGAACGGACGGAGGATGATCGCGCTTTCCAACGAGACGAGCGCCAATGAGACGACGGTGCGCGGCTCCTTTGTCAATCACCAGTATTCCAAGAGCTACGAGTTCGAGCAGGATTTCCAGAATTACATCGGGCAGATCACAACGAGCGACATTCATTATTTCAGCTTCCTGCGTCCTCTTGCGGAGATTGAGATTGCGGCACTGTTCTCGCAGTGCACGAGGTATCACAGGGTGTTCCTCTCCTGCAACCGCGGGAGCAAGAAGGGAATCTGGTGCTGCGACTGCCCGAAATGTCTGTTCGTCTATATCATTCTGTCGCCGTTCCTGTCCGAGGAAGAGCTGATCGGAATTTTCGGTGAGAAGCTTCTCGACAAGCCTTCTCTGGAGAAGGATTTCCGCGAGCTCGTCGGCCTTGATGAGAACAAACCGTTTGAGTGTGTGGGAACCAGAAGTGAGGTGGGCTGCGCCCTGAAGGCCTTCGTGGAAAAGGGCGGTCACAGCCTTCTGACGGACCGCTATGAGAAGGAGATCCGCATGGAGAGCGGCACGCTTGCGGAATATTTAAGCCGCTGGGAGGACCGCAACCACGTTCCGGCGGAGTATCTGGAAATTCTGAAGAAGAAGCTCGCACAGGCGAGGGAGGCCGTTCTTGGATAAGACCATTGCCAGAATGAAAGACAAGAAAATCCTGATCTGGGGCTACGGCCGGGAGGGGAAGTCCACGGAGAACTTCCTGAAGGAATACTGCAGTCCCGCATCGGTGGAGATTTATGAGGGCCCGCGCGAAGGCGTAAGGGACGAGGAGTACGATCTTATTTTCGTAAGTCCCGGCATCTGCTTTGAAGAGGATGCTCCTTTTTTTGACAACCGGAAGTTTACGTCACAGACGGAAATTTTTCTGGAGGAGTACGGGAAGCAGACGGTCGGCATCACCGGAACCAAGGGGAAATCGACGACGAGCGCCCTCCTGCAGCGGGTTCTGGATGCCTGCAGCGGGCATCGGACATTTCTCATGGGCAACATCGGAAAGCCGTGCCTTGACTATCTGCCGGAGATGAATGAGGATTCGATCGCGGTGTTCGAGCTCTCCTGCCATCAGTGTCAGCGGCTCCAGGCAGACCCGCATGTGGCGGTTTTCCTGGATCTGTTCGAGGATCATCTGGACCGTTACCACACGATGGAGCACTACTTTGACGCGAAGAGCGGGATCACGAAGCATCAGACAGAAGGCGACCTCCTGTTCGTGGGGGAGCAGGTTCCGCATCTGGACACGAAGGCGGCCGTCACCGTGATCCGTCTGCCGGAGAACGAGCATTATGATCTTAGGATTCCGGGCGTGCACAATCAGCTGAATGCCGAGTTCGTGAAGGAGATTGCGGTCTCTGTTTTCGGATGCCGTGAGGAAGAGGTCCGGAAGGCGATGGCGCAGTTCGGCGGTCTTCCGCACCGGCTGGAATACTGCGGTCAGGTGGACGGCATTGACTATTATGATGATTCCATCTCGACGATTCCGGAGGCGGCGATCCGCGCAGCCGGAAGTGTTCCCAATGCGGGCACCGTCCTGATCGGCGGGATGGACCGCGGCATTGAGTATGATATTCTGACTGATTTCATCCGGCAGCATCCGGAGCTTCAGTTCATTCTGGCCTATGCATCCGGAAAGCGGATTCTGGAGTCGGTGAAGGACTGCCCGAATGTGCATTATGTGGAGGATCTGGCGGCGCAGGTGGAGCTTGCGAAGAGGATCACGCCGAAGGGAAGGGCCGTGATTATGTCCAATGCGGCGGCTTCCTACGGATATTTCAAGAACTTTGAGGAGCGTGGGGAGTATTTTCAGAGGCTGATCGTTTCCGGGTAAGGCTTCACGGCAATGCGCACATCCGGAGCAGTGACCGGAATTTTATTGCGGGAATCCTGTGGATGCCGGGCGGGCATCGGATTTTATATTTCACGAATACAGAAGAAGGGGGAAATGCAATGAAGAAATTTTTCGAAGAGTTCAAGGAGTTCATCAGCAGAGGAAATGTGCTGGATATGGCAGTCGGTGTCATCATCGGTGCCGCATTCAAGTCCATTGTGGATTCTCTTGTGGCGGACATCATCAGCCCGCTGCTGGGCCTGTTCGGATCCCACAATCTGGACGCGATGAAGCTGGTCATCAAGCAGGGCGCGACAGAGGATGCAACGGTCAGCCTGAATTACGGAAATTTCCTGTCTTCGATCATCAACTTCGTGATCATGGCGCTGATTCTCTTCTGCATCGTGAAGGCATTCAATAACTTCCATGAGAAGATGAATGCTCTGCAGGGGAAGAAGGATGAGGAGCCGGCAAAGCCTGCGACCAAAATCTGCCCGTACTGCAAGAGTGAAATCGCGGCGGATGCAACGAGATGCCCGCATTGCACGTCGCAGCTGCCGAAGGAATCATAAATCAGGAAAACATCCGGAGCTTTCTCCGGATGTTTTTTCAGACAAAAATGAAATTTCAGAAACAGAATTTCAGAAACGAAACTTCAGAAACGGATTTTCAGGAACAGAATTTCAGAAACGGAAGAGGAACATGCGGATGACAGATAAGGCGCAGGGAGAATGCATCCTGCAGGAGCAGCTTGAGGCATACTGCAGCTCCGGAATTTATCCGATGCATATGCCGGGGCACAAAAGGCACCTTGCGCCGGTTCCGGGACTTCCCTATGACTGGGATGTCACGGAGGTGGAGGGAACCGATGACCTTCATCATGCGGAGGGAATCCTGAAGGAAGCCATGGACCGCACGGCGGAGCTTGCGGGCAGCAGGAAAACCTGGTATCTGGTCGGCGGCAGCACGTGCGGGAATCTCGCGATGATGTACGCGGCGGTTCCCTGCGGCGGCGAGGTGATCCTTGCGAGAAACTGCCACAAGTCCGTATTTCACGCGGCGGAGCTTTTGAATCTGAAGGTCCACTGGCTGATGCCGGAGAGGGTTCCGGGATATGAAATCCCGGGGAGCATCCGGAAGGAACAGGTGGAAGAGCTCCTCCTGCGTTATCCGGAGTCCGCGGCGGTGCTCGTCACGAGCCCTACTTATGAAGGAATTGTCTCTGACATTCCGGGAATCGCACAGGCGGTTCACAGGAAGGGAAGGGTGCTTCTCGTGGATGAGGCACACGGAGCTCATTTCGGCCTGTTCCGGGACACGGAGGCCGGACGCTTTTTCCCGGACAGCGCGGTGCATCTGGGCGCGGATCTTGCGGTACAGAGTGCACACAAAACGCTTCCGTCCCTGACGCAGACGGCCTGGCTTCACCAGGGATCGGACCGCGTTGCCGCCAGGGCGGTGGAGCAGGCGCTCTCTGTTTTCGAGACGAGCTCGCCTTCCTATCCGCTTCTGGCCTCTCTGGACGGCTGCACGGGACTTTTAAGAGACCGGGGAGAGGCACTGTTCGCCCGGTGGAGGCAGCACCTTCTGGAAATCAGGAAGAGAGCGTCGGAGTGGGAGAACCTTAAGATTCTCGGACCGGAGGATCAGAAGGAAAGACCGGAGGCGGTTTTCGCGCTGGATCCCGGCAAGCTCCTCATCCGTGATGCACATGCGGTCCGGAGCGGCAGGGAGCTGGGAGCGTTCCTTCGGGAGAGGGAGCGGCTGGAGCCGGAGATGTGCTGCGGGCCGGATGTTCTCCTGATGACCTCCTGCGGGGACACGGAGGAGGGATGGAGGAGGCTGGAACGGTCGCTGGAGCATCTGAATGCCTTTCTGGGACAGGAGAGCGGAAAGCTGCAGGCAGGAGGGGACGAGCCTCCGGAATGCCCGGAGGGAGTCCGTGATGGTGTCACACACCGGGACGAGGATGCGGAGGAGAACGGCAGGAGAGAAGAAGCCGGTCTTCCGCTTCTTACAGAGGAGAAGCAGGCGGTTTCGCTTGCCGCGGCAGCGCAGGCGGCCCTGCATGGCAGAGCGAGGAAGGTTCCTCTGGAGCAGGCAGAGGGAGAAATCTCGGCGGAGTATGTGATGGCATATCCGCCCGGAATCCCGATTCTGATTCCGGGAGAGCGGATTCGGGAGGAGGATATCCGGGCGATCCGAAGGCTCTGCCGGGAGGAAGACCGGATCCGGCGCTCAGCCCCGGGACAGATTCTTGACAATCCCGGAGAAATCTATGTATTATAGTGCTTAACTGTGCAGCCGGAAGGCTGCAGTTCAAAGAGAAACGGTTCTGCCCCGTTCGGGAACCTGCCCGGCAGGATCCGGAATGGGAAACATTCATACAAAATGGAGGAGACTACAATGAAGCACATTATGACTCTGAATACACGTGATATGGTTAAGAGCGCAGAGAACGGCGGATGCGGCGAGTGCCAGACTTCCTGCCAGAGCGCATGCAAGACCAGCTGCGGCATCGCAAACCAGGACTGCGAGAACAAGAACAACTGAGTTTTGAACAGGAAGCAGTAAGAGGGCCGGAGCATCTTCGGATGTTCCGGCTCTTTGTCTGCAACGAAGCAAGAGGAACGAAATGATTCATCAGTACAAACTGAACGGATACAACATTATTCTGGACACCTATTCCGGAGCGGTTCATGTGACGGACGAGGTGGCTTACGACGCGATTGCGGGGCTTGATGCCGGGAAGGACCGGGAGACCATCGGAAGAGAGCTGATGGAGACCTACCGGGACCGCGGACTGACAGAGGAAGATGTGGCGGACACCTTCGCGGACATTGATGAGCTGATTCGGGACGGGAAGCTTTTCACAAAGGATGTCTTTGAGGACAAGGCCTTTGATCTGAAGAACCGCTCGAACGTGATCAAGGCATTATGTCTTCTGGTGACGCACACCTGCAACCTGAACTGCTCGTACTGCTTTGCCTCACAGGGCACCTTTCAGGGGCAGCAGGGCCTGATGAGCTTCGAGACGGGGAAAAGAGCTCTGGATTTTCTGGTGGAGAATTCGGGATTCCGCCGCAATCTTGAGGTGGACTTCTTCGGCGGAGAGCCGCTCATGAATTTTGAAGTCTGCAAACAGCTGGTTGCCTATGCGCGCAGCATCGAGAAGGAGAAGAACAAGAATTTCCGCTTCACGCTGACCACAAACGGCGTGGATGTGGACGATGAGGTCATTGAGTGGGCGAACCGGGAGTGCTACAACGTTGTCCTGTCCCTCGACGGACGCAAAGAGGTCAATGACCGCTTCCGCGTAGACAAGCTCGGAAGGGGCAGCTACGACACCATCGTGCCGAAGTTCCAGGAATTCGTGCGGAAAAGAGGCGACCGCAATTACTACATGCGCGGAACCTTTACGCATTTCAATCCGGACTTCACGAAGGACCTGTTCCATATGGCGGATGACCTCGGCTTTACGGAGCTCTCGATGGAGCCGGTTGTCTGCGATCCTTCCAGTCCGAGCGCACTGACGGAGGAAGATCTGCCGATCCTGTACGAGCAGTACGAGATTCTGGCGAAGGACATGATCCGCCGCGAGAAGGAAGGAAAACCGATCACCTTCTATCATTATATGATCAATCTCGAACACGGCCCGTGCATCTACAAGCGGATTTCGGGCTGCGGATCCGGAACCGAGTACATGGCGGTGACGGCATGGGGGGATCTGTATCCCTGCCATCAGTTCGTCAGTGATCCGGCCTATAAGCTGGGCAATATCTGGGACGGCGTGACGAACACGAAGCTGCGCGATGAGTTCAAGCTCTGCAACGTCTATGCAAGACATGACTGCGACAACTGCTGGGCGCGTCTGTACTGCTCCGGCGGCTGTGCGGCCAATGCGTATCATGCAACCGGCGACATTCACGGGACATATGAATACGGCTGCAGGATTTTCCGGAAGAGAATCGAGTGCGCCATTATGATCAAGGTCGCGGAGGCAGCGATGCGCGCAGAGAAAGAAGAAAACGGGCAGGAACAGGCCTGAAACAGGAATGACAACACCGGACGGACGAAGAGAAGGGTCCGCCCGGTGTTTGCGTATCAGCGGGGTATAAACATGAAAGAAGTCATCACAGAACAAAGGGAACAAAAGAGCGATGCATGGAAAAACCGGATCTCGGAGCTGATCCGGCTGGCCGGAGAGGCGCAGGCGAATGCCTACACGCCGTATTCCCATTACCGTGTGGGAGCGGCCCTTCTGTGCGGGGACGGGACCGTCGTAAAGGGCTGCAACATTGAGAACGCAAGCTATGGAGCGACAAACTGTGCGGAGAGAACGGCTTTGTTCGCGGCTGTGGCGGAGGGAAAGAGGAGCTTCGTCTGCCTCGCACTGGTGGCAGGACCGGAGAGCGAAAGTGCCGGAAGCCGGGAGACGGAAGGCTCCATGACAGAGAAGGGAGAGGCAAAAGCCGGTGAGAAGGAAAGCAGAGAGAGTGCGGCGAGATATCCCAGTCCCTGCGGCATCTGCAGACAGGCGCTTCGTGAATTCGTGAATCCGTCCGGCTTCCCGATCATCATGGCAAGAACGGAAACGGATTACCGGATCCGCACGCTGGAAGAGCTCCTTCCGGACAGCTTCGGGCCGGAGGACCTTGCGTAAGCGGCGAATGCCCTGTTGTGATACAATGTATCTCATTCAGCACAGGTTGATTTCAAGAGTGAATGGACCGCCTGCGGGCATATTTACGATTGAAATCAACCTGCGGCCAAGGCGCGAAGCGCCTCTGGACGGCAATATCGAGGATTTCCGTAAGGAAATTCGAGATATGCTGCTGAAGAAGTCAAAGGTACCGCAGAAAGGAAACCGGCGGAATGCAGAAGGAGAGAATCTACGTCTGTCATACCTTTTATCACGTATATGTGACCTGCCTGAAGGAACTGAACCTTCCGAAGGAGCGTCGGGGAAAGGCGTCACTTGTGCTCTCCCGGATGTCCAACAATTTCGGCAATCTGAAGGAGCGGGCGGAGAAGAGCGGCCTGTTCGAGGCCGTGTACTGGTTTGATGAGAAGCCGTTTTCCTTTTTTGACGAGCTGACGGAGCTGAAGAAGGACACGGGATCCCTTCCGGGGAATCTCCGAAACCGCATGCGGTTCTGCAGAAGGCTGGGGGATCTGGAAGCGCCCTACGTTCCGGTGGATTTCCGGGAATACCGCGACATCTATGTGTTCTGTGATTCGGATCCCATCGGGTATTACCTCAGCAGGAAGAGAATCCGCTATCATGCGGTGGAGGACGGCCTCGACTGCATCCGGTATTATGACACGGCCCGCTATGACAACCGCGGGCATTTCCGCCTGAAGGCGGCCATGGCGGCGCTCGGCCTGATTTTTATTCAGAACGGGTATGGGAAATACTGCATCGACATGGAGGTCAACAGCATCAAAGCGCTGGACCATCCGACCTCCAAGATGCGTGAGGTTCCGCGCGAGAAGCTCGTGGACAATCTGGACGATGAGGGGAGAAGGACGCTGATCCGCCTGTTCATCGGGAACCGGGAGGATCTGGAGAGGGCTTTGGAGAAGGCACGGGAAGAGAAAAAGCCGGTGTCTCTGATTCTGACGGAGCCTCTCTGCAGGGATCTGAAGATGCGGGAGAAGCTTTTCCGCGACATGATCCGGGAATATGCGGGGGACGGCGTGGTTCTGATCAA
>DAIMKA010000040.1:0-2536 GCA_036721955.1 Lachnospiraceae bacterium
GGGATTTTGCCATGCTGTTCATTTCCCATAATCTGAATGTCGTCTATTATCTCTGTGACCGGATTGCGGTGATGTACCGCGGGAGGATTGTGGAGCTTGGAACCGCCGACGAGATTTACCGCAATCCGCAGCACCCGTACACGAAGCTGCTCCTGGCGGCCATTCCGGACTGGAACAGCCGGATTGAGGATGACGGAACGAAGACAATGGAAGAGATCCGGCAGGAGGATGCCGGTCTGGAAACCGTGAGGGAGGATGTCTCCGGTGCCTGCTGCTTCTATCACCGCTGCCCGCATGCCTG
The DNA here is from genome assembly GCA_036721955.1 of Lachnospiraceae bacterium. Classification (GTDB taxonomy): domain Bacteria; phylum Bacillota; class Clostridia; order Lachnospirales; family Lachnospiraceae; genus CAG-791. The sequence continues at coordinate 302 of DAIMKA010000040.1, forward strand.
TGAGAAATGCAGGAAGTGTCCGGAAATGGTCAATGTGACACCGGATGCCGAAGAAGCGCACCTGGTGAGCTGCTTCCTGCGGAAGAGAGAATCCTGACCGGAACGCCTTGCGGAAGATCCGGGTATGGAAAATACGAAAGATACCGCTGCAGAATCCGAACATACATAACGGACGGAACGGTTCGGCATTTGGAATCATTACATAGTTGACTGCATAATCGGAAAAAGAGAGGAGAAGAGATGCTTCTGGCACTGGATACAGGAAATACACATACGATTCTGGGCTGCATCAATGAACGCAATGAAGTGATCAGCACGGTGCAGATCTCCACGAACATCAACGAGACCGCCTACGAATATGCGGTGGAGATGAAATCCATCATGGAGCTGGCGGGAATCGATCCGAAGGGATTCGAGGGCGCCATCATTTCCTCGGTGGTTCCGCAGATCAACGTGGTTCTGTCCAAAGCGGTGAATCTGATCACGGGGCTGACGCCGGTCATCGTGGGCGCCGGCGTGAAGACCGGCCTGAACATTCGACTGGATGATCCGGGCACCATTGCGGGAGACCTGGTGGCGACGGCAGTCGCGGCAAAGGAGGAATATCCGCTTCCTGCGATTATCATTGATATGGGGACGGCGACGACGGTTACCGTAGTGGATGCAAAGGGAGATTACATCGGCGGCTGCATCATGCCGGGAACCGGAATTTCCCTGGATGCACTGACCAGGGAGACTTCACTTCTCCCCAGCATCGATTATTCGGCCCCGAAGAAGGTGATTTCCACCAATACGGTGGATGCCATGAAGAGCGGCATTATTTACGGTTCGGCGGGAGCACTGGACGGCGTTGTGGACCGCTACATCGAGGCGCTCGGAGGAAAAGCAGGGAGCATCCTTGCAACCGGCGGAATGGGGCGGCTGATCGCTCCGTACTGCCGGCATGAAATCACGGTGGATAACCGGCTCCTTCTCAAAGGTCTCGGATACATTTATCGGATCAATGAGAGGGCAAAACAAAGAGGAACGGGGAAACGGGGAAGGTAACCTCCTGCCGCGGGCATGACCGTGCGCGGGGCTGACTGCTGTTCAGCGGATATCGTGTTTTTTCACGTACCACTCGTAGTAAAGGAAGAACGCGATTGTCGAAATCGTCCAGCTGACCGGATAGCTTGCCATGACGGTTTTCATGACATGATGGACCGGCACCATGGTGTAGATCCAGACAATCCGGATCACACACACGCCGAGGATCGTGATAATCGTAGGAATCAGGGCGTCTCCCATGCCCTGCAGGGTTCCCGAGAGGATTTCAATGGTGATGTAGGTGATGAAAATCGGCGCCATGAACTCCGCAATTTCAACGCCCTGACGGATGACGGCCGGATCATTCGTGAAGATCCGCACGAAGAAATTCCGCCCGAGAAGAATGCCGCCCGAGAGCACGACATCGAAAATAAGCGTAATCAGCATGGCCTGACGGGCACACTTGCGCACGCGGTCCTTCCTTCCGGCCCCGTAGTTCTGACCGACCAGAGTGGTGGTGGAGAGGCCGAGCGAGTTGATGATCATCCAGTAGATGGAATCCACCTTGCCCCAGACCGTCCAGGCGGCGACGGTATCCGTGCCGAAGCCGTTGATGGCTGTCTGAATGAGAACATTCGAGAAGGAATACATCAGGGAGCGCAGCGCCGCAGGAATGCCGATCCGGAGAATTTTCTCTGCATAGAGACGATCCAGACGGATTTCGCGGAGGCTGACATGGACCATATCGCCGGTGCGGAGCAGATAAGCGAAGGCCCAGAACGCGCTGACATACTGGGAAATGATGGTCGCGAGCGCCGCTCCGGCAACGCCCCATTTCAGGAAAACAACCATCACGATATCCAGCACGATGTTGGTGAGCGTTCCGGCAACAAGGTACAGGAAAGGACGTCTCGAGTCACCGACTGCCCGGAGAATGGAGGCACCGGTGTTGTACAGCATGTTTCCGATCATGCCGCATGCGTAGATGCGAAGATAGATTTCGGACTGCCGCAGGGTCTCCTCCGGTGTGTCCATGGCGCGGAGCATGGTTCCCGCGAGAGAGAATACGACAACGGTCAGGATGACGCCGAGAATCAGGGCGAGTGAAATTCCGGTATGGACGGCCTTCTGCAGCTCCCTGACGGTCTCGATATTCAGGTTGAACACCTCCGGGTGGGCGGCGATCACGATATCGGCGGCCGCATGGTC
>DAIMKA010000040.1:2546-12149 GCA_036721955.1 Lachnospiraceae bacterium
CATAAAGCCGGGGACGGCCTTCTGGAGCTCCCTCTCCCGCTTCGCGCCGTAGAACTGCGCGACGACAACCGTGACGCCGGACGTGATTCCGACGAACAGGCCGACGAAGAGATTGATCAGCGTAGAGGTGGCGCCGCCGACGGCGGACAGCGCAAGCTTGCCGACAAAGCGCCCGACAATGATGGCATCTACGGTGTTGTAGAGCAGCTGGAAGAAGGTGCCGGCCAGAAGAGGCACGAAGAAAATCAGAAGCTGCTGCCAGATTACGCCGGTTACCATCGGGTTTTCCGTGACGATACTTTCCCTCTGCTGCGCCTCTGCAGAGATGCCCTGACTCGAATTCTGTGCCATGTCCTTATTCCTCCCCCGTCCTGTGACCTTCTTATGTGAAGCCGTGTTCTTTTCTGCAGATTTCCGGCAGCCTTTTTGCGGGTTCCGGCCCGGTTCCTTCTGCAGAATCCGAACTGCGCGACAATTTCCCAGTATAGCGCGGCAGACGCTGCGGCGTCCAGAGGAAGCTGTGTCCCATTGCCCGGAACAATTGCATCCGGGGCATCCGGGATTACGGAATTCCCCGGTGAATCATATCCGCGCCGTATTTGGTCTGTACTGCCTTCATCATATCATTCAGGCGGCTTTTTTTCTCCCGGAGGACTGCCTGTTCCTTTTCTTTTTTCTGCTGCTGAAGGAATCCGTCGAAATCCATCTGACGGTACTCTCCGTGGTCCAGTGTGCTGACGCCGACGCCGATCAGCCGGACGCCTGCGCCCCGGTCAAAAATACCGTTTTCTTCATAGAGAAGGCCCTTCAAAAGCTCTTCGGCACTCCGTCGGATCACGGAAGCGTCATTGGTGGAAGAGGAAAGTTTCTTCTGCCGTGAGTGACGACGAAAATCACTGGTTTTCACGTTCACGGTGACCGTGCTGCCGTAGACCTTATCCCGCTGAAGGCGGAGAGAGACTTTTTCCGACAGATGCCGGATGAGCGGAAGAGCGAGCCTTTCGTAATTCTTCACGGTGACATCCTCCGCTGTGGTCGTTTCATTGGAGTAGCTTTTGGCGTCCTCGCTCTGCGTCCGGACCCGCTCGCTGCCGATTCCATGTGCGGCGCGGCAGATATATTCGCCGCTCTTCTCACCGAGAAAAGACCGGAGTACGGAAAGATCTGCCGCCGCGGCATCCCCGATGGTAACAATCCCGATTCCGGAAAGCCTTTCTGCCGTTTTCGATCCGCAGCCATAGAGGGAGCCGATGGGAAGAGGCCACATCTTCGAACGGATTTCCTCCGGCCACAGCGTATGCGTGCGGTCAGGCTTCTGAAAATCACTCGCCATTTTCGCGAGGAGCTTGTTCGAGGAAATTCCGACATTGACGGTAAAGCCGAGATTCGTTCTCACCTCTTCCCGGATCGCTGCAGCAAGCTTCTCTGCCCCGCGGCGTGTTCCGGCTGCCTCTGTCATGTCTACATACGCTTCATCCACGGAAGCCTGCTCCACGAGATCCGAATATTCGTGGAGAATGGAAAGAAAGGCCCGGGAATACTGGTGGTAGGTCTGCCAGTCGGAGGAGATCAGAACAAGGCCCGGGCATTTCTGCAGCGCCTTCATCACCGGTTCTCCGGTCGTGACACCGAATTTCTTTGCCGGGATGGATTTGGCCGTGATGATGCCATGTCTTGTCTCTACATCTCCGCCGACCGCGGACGGAATCGTCCGAAGGTCCACAGAGGCCGGATCTTCCTTCAGCCGTTTGACTGCGGACCAGGATAAAAACGCACTGTTTACATCCACATGAAAAATAATCCGTTCCATTCGATGCTCCCCCGCTTTTCTCATTATAGGGGAACGTTCTGTATTCGCGCAAGAATGTATGTTCGTATATTTTATCGTTATTCGATATATTTTTATTGACATTCAATATCGGCCGGGCTATATTCAAACCAGCTTCCATGATGGGCACCGGGGTATGGGAAACGAGAAGGGAAAAGCCCGGCCCAGGAATACCGGGCGGGAAACCGGGAACCCGCAGAGGGGGAAGCGGACGGAAGAGGGAAGCAGCGGGGAATTGTGATGTGGCCGCGAACAGCTGCGGCAGAAAGGAAAACATGAATTTTAAAATTACGAAGCTTGCCATTGCCGCAATGGCCGTTCTCTGCACCGGAATGTGCCTTGCGGGACCGAAGCTGACCGGATTCGTCATGCAGCGTCCTTCACCGGTGACAGAAGGAATGGTCCGATATGTCATGATCCTCGGCATCGGATATCTTCTTGCCGCGCTTGCGTTCTTCTGTCTTGTCAGCCTGTACCGGCTGATCGGACGCATTGAACGGGACGAAATTTTCGTCGGAGAAAACGTGAAAAGCCTTCGTATCATTGCACGCGAAGTCGGCGCTGCGGCGGTTCTCTCGCTGATTCTCGGCATCTTCTGCACGGTTCTGATGCTCGCGGTTGCCGTGATGGCGGCCTTCATGGTGCTCATCATCCGCGTGATCCGGCACAGCTTTGAGAAGGCCGTTTCGATGAAGGATGAACTGGATCTTACGATTTAGAAGGTGCAGCGGTCAGGATCTCTGACCGGTATTACTGGGGATTTCCGCAAGGAAATACGAGATGAGCGGAATGGTCGCGACGATAAGACCCGCTTAAGAGAAAGATGTGAAAGCTTATGATACGTGTCAATCTTGATGTCATTATGGCCGGCAGGCATATCAGCGCGGGCACCCTGGCGGACCGGATTGAACTGACCCCGGCCAATCTGTCCATACTGAAGAACAACAAGGCCAGAGCCATTCGTTTTTCCACGCTGGAAGCCCTGTGCCGCGAGCTTGAATGCCAGCCCGGGGATATTCTGGAATATGTGCCGGAGGAAGAGGAAAGAGAAGAGTGACGCTGCAGGGATGGAAGGGTATGAATGAAAAAACTTCTGCCGGCTGCGGCTGTGACGGAAAGTGCCGGAAGATTCAAGGAGAAAGGAGCCCGGGATCCCCGGGGAATATGATAATGAAAAGTGAAACAACTGTTTTTCGTACAGCAGCGCTGATCAGCTATGTCATCGGCTATCTGTATGTCCGCTTTGTTCTGTTTGGTACTGCGGAATCCATGGAACGGTTCTGGCCGCTTTTATTCTGCATTCTTCTGATCGCTGCCGTGGAACTTTTCTCCCGCGCCGCAGGGAAGCTGGGCTCTGAGCCATCCGCGGGCTCTCCTGTGAAGGGAAATCTGCCGGAGTCCGCTTTTTTCGCCGCGTGTGCACTGGTTCAGTCCGCTGCCTATGCGGCCTGCGGCCTTCACGGAGACACCTTTGCTCCGGTTCAGATCCTCTTCTGGCATTTCACACTGATCTATTACATCCTGTGCCGGACCGGCATGCTCAGCGCAGGGCACAGCGGCATTCTGTTTCTGCCGGACGCCTTCGCCGGACTGTTCTGGCTTCCCTGGTTCAACATTTTCCTGCGGATTGTGAGCGTATTTCGTCGCGGGAATTACGCGAAGGCTGCACAAAGCGGGAAGCCTTCGGGAACCTCTGACGGCTCGGGAAGGGAAACCGCTTCGGGGAAGGAACAGACGGAAAACGGCGCATTGCAGAAAAACGCTCCGGGAAGGCATGTCCGGCTTCGGACGGTTCTGACCGCGCTTCTGAGTGCAGCCGCTGCACTTCTGATTTGTTCCTATGCCTGGTCGGAGCTTTCGGGCGTCACGAACTCTTTTGCAAAAATCGGAATTTCCCTCTCCGATTTCTTCCGGGAATTGTTCCGGGGGAATTTTATTCAGCGGATTCTGTGGGACTTTCTTCCGTATTTTCTGATCTCACTTCCGGTCAGCGCCTGGCTGTTCGGCCTGACCGGCGGGGGACTTCTCCGGAAGGAGCCTCCCTTTTCGGAGGAGAAAATCCGGAAGGAAACCGCAGGACTGCATTTTCTTCCCGGCTGGTCCGCATGCCTGATTTTCGGCAGCCTGACAGCGGTATATCTGCTGTTCTTTGCCGTGTCCGTCCGGGAAATCGGAGGTCAGATCCTGGCGGTCCGGCTGTCCGTGACGGATGCCTGCTTCTATGCGGTGAGCGGATTCTGGCAGCTCGTCCGCGTGGTGTCACTGAATTTCATTCTGCTCCTTTTCTCCTGCCTGTTCTTCCGGGTACCCCTGTGGGAAGAGAAGAGGACGAGAATTCTTGTCACGGTGCAGTTTGTCTGCTCGCTTCTCTTCGGACTCCTCGCCTTCTGGAAGCTGTTCGTCTGGTATCTCGGAATGTTCGGGACTACGCCGCGCAGAGCACTTTCCGGGTGGATGATTCTGATGCTGCTTCTCTGGACCGTACTGGCGCTGATCCGCTTCTACCGGAAAATCCCTGCAGCCCGCATCGCGGTTCTTGCCGCGGCGGCATCCTTCTCCGTCCTGTGCCTGCTGCCGGTGGGATAAATGATAAAACACCTGCCTTCCGAAAATGCTCTCCGAAGATCATCGTAAAAAAACAGGCGGCCATTGTCGGCCGCCTGAGGAGAAGCTAAATTCTGCGGATCAGTTCCCAGATTCCAAGCAGAAGATCGGAAGAGAAAAGCTTGCGCGCAAAGCGGTGCACGGTACACACGATGCCGGGAGTGGAAACCGGCATATTCAGGGCCGCATCGGTCAGTGCATGGCGCACCACATCCTCCCGGGTGGATGCCAGCGGGAAGCTGCGTATCGCGGATCCCTCCGTGGAACCCTCCTGCTCTTTTTCGGCAATCGGGATAAATTCGGTATCCTTTACCCAGTACGGGCAGACCGCGGTCACGGAAATTTTCCTGGGAAGGAGCTCAATGCGAAGAGCCCGGCTGTACCGGTACAGGAAGGCCTTCGTTGCTGCGTAAACATTCAGATAGCTGAACGGCTGGAAGGCCGCCGTGGAGCAGATTTCCAGAATCCGCGCTCCCTTCTTCATATAGGGGAGGCAGATCTGCGTCATATCCACGGCTGCGCGGCAGTTCAGATCAATCATCCCGTCCAGCGTTTCCAGCGGCATGTCCTGTGTCGCCCCGATCTTCCCGAAGCCTGCCGCGTTGATGAGAAGCTGCACGTCCGGCTGCTCCTCCTCCAGAAGCTCCTGCAGGGCCAGAATGGATTCCTTTTTCGTCAGGTCATATGCCAGGACACGGACCGGGAGAGCGGTTTCCTCTTCCAGCCCGCGCAGACGCTCCTCTCTGCGGGCAATGATCCACAGCTCCTCGGGATGCTCCGCAAAGAGCGGATCCTGATTCATGGCATCCGCATCGAGCTGCCGCACGAATTCACGTCCCAGTCCGCTGGATGCTCCTGTAATGACAGCGATTTTCTTCCGACTCATTTTGTACCTCTTTATATAATTCGTTTCTCTGTGTCTGCTTCTATTATACAGCACGGCCTTCCGTGAGACGGTGAACTTTTTATGGCGCCGGCGGATTTCTGACTCATTTTCACTTTCGCAGAGGTGCAAAGACTGTTATCATAATAGTGACAGTTTTTGCGCTTTTTGTTTTTGCTGTTATGTGCAGAAAATACAAAAAACGGAGAGATCTTCCGCAGCTGTGGGGACGGCCGGGAGGCAGAAGAGGGGGACGGGATCCGGAAAATTTCCATGCACCCCGTGCAGATGCCGCAGACAGGAGTGCGGCAGGAAAGGCAACGACATGAAAGAACAGAAAAACCGCATGACCAATGATCGGGATTATCATCAGGTCCATGGTTATACCGCACCCGACAAGGAGAAGGAGCAGCTGATCAAGCGGCTTGGCGAGATGATCACCGACCGCTATGCCGTGAAGCTCACGCACTCCATGCAGACCGATGATCCGGAATACTGGGCGCTGGATGAAGTGCTGACGAAGGAAGAGGCAAAATTCATGCTCAGCTTCGGCAGGACCCGCGTGAACTATTCCGTGGAGGAGCTTGCGAAGAAGAACGACATGACGGTGGAGCAGGCGCAGAAGATCATTGATCATCTGGTCTGGACCGGCGTGGTGGAGCTGAACCGCGAGAATGAGGACCATCATCTGCAGTACAATGTCCCGATTTTTGTTCCCGGCTCCGCAGAATTCATGATGATGCAGGGCCCCCTGACGGAGAAGCATCCGAATCTTGCCACCTTCTTCAATCTGATGACGCAGATGCCGCTGGAAGGCATGACACCGATGGTTCCGCTCGGCGGTGCCGGAATCGGCATGCATGTCATCCCGGTGGAGAAGGCCATTGAGGCCCAGAATCAGTCCGTCAGTGTGGAGCATCTGTCCCACTGGCTGAATAAATATGACAAATACTCCATCGGTCTGTGCACCTGCAGAAAGCAGCAGGAGATGCGCGGCGAGGGCGACGGAGAGGTCCCGGGAGAGTTCTGCATTGGTGTCGGCGATATGGCGGAATTCTGCGTGACCAGAAATGCGGGCCGTTATGCCACCTATGACGAAGTGATGGAGCTTCTGGAGCGCTCCGAGCGGCATGGCTTCGTTCATCAGATTACGAATGTGGACGGCGAGAACAAGATTGTCGGAATCTGCAACTGCGCTCCCGGCGTCTGCAATGCGCTCCGGACCTCCCAGCTCTACAATACACCGAACCTTTCCCGCTCGGCATACCGCGCGCATGTGGACAGGACAAAGTGCGTGGCCTGCGGCAAGTGCGTGGAGGCCTGTCCGGTGGGAGCCGCGAAGCTCGGGCAGAAGCTGTGCCGGAAGGACGGCACCGAGGTGACCTATCCGAAGACGCTGCTTCCGGATGCCCACAAGTGGACCGAGGACAACTGGAACATTCATTACCGCGAGGATGCGAAGATCAACTGCTACGATTCCGGTACCGCCCCCTGCAAGACCGCCTGTCCGGCGCATCTGGCCATTCAGGGCTATGTGAAGCTGGCGGGAGAGGGCCGCTATCTGGATGCACTGAAGCTGATCAAGCAGGACAACCCGTTCCCTGCGGTCTGCGGAGCCATCTGCAACCGCCGCTGCGAGGATGCCTGCACGCGCGGAACCGTGGATGAACCGATTGCCATTGATGAAGTGAAGAAGTTCATTGCGGCACAGGAGCTCCGGAGAGAGAAGCGGTATATTCCGATCTGCGAGAATCCGGAAGGAAAGATGTGGGGGCCGGATTATAAGATGGCAGTCATCGGCGCGGGCCCTGCCGGCCTTACCTGCGCCTATTATCTGCGCGAGCGCGGATATGACGTTACTGTTTTTGAGAAGGAAGAACAGCCCGGCGGCATGCTGGTTCACGGCATTCCGAACTTCCGCCTGGAAAAGGATGTCCTGCGGGCGGAGATTGATGTTCTGCGCGAAATGGGCGTGGAATTCTGCTGCGGCGTCGAGGTCGGAAAGGATGTCACGGTGGAGCAGCTGCGGAAGAAGGGCTACAAGGCCTTCTACCTGGCAATTGGTCTGCAGGGCGGACGCAAGGCCGGTGTTCCGGGAGAAGATGCGGACGGAGTGCAGTCCGGAGTGGCATTCCTGAAGGATGTCGCCAAGGGGATGACGGCAGATGGAGGTTCGGATTCCGTCCGGCTTTCCGGCGATGTGGTTGTCATCGGCGGCGGAAATGTTGCGGTGGACGTGGCAAGAACCGCGGCGCGCTGCACATCCGGAAAGGTGACGATGCTGTGCCTTGAGAGTGAGAGGGAAATGCCCGCGGCGCAGGATGAGGTCGAGGATGCGGTCAGTGAGGGGATCGAAGTCAGAAACGGCTGGGGGCCGAAGGAGATCCTGACGGAGACAGTGACGGCGGAGGATGGAAGCGTTTCCCGCAGGGTAACCGGCATTGTCTTCAAGCGCTGCACGCAGGTCAGGGATGCGGACGGCAGATTCCATCCGCAGTATGACGAGAGCGAGACCATTACGATTCCCTGCACGACGGTTCTGCAGGCCATCGGACAGGCTCCGGAGTGGGGGAGTCTCCTGGAGGGAAGCAGAGTGGAAACCGGACGCGGCGGCTGCGCGGTCTATGATCCGGTCACCTTCCAGACCGGCGAGCCGGATATTTTCGTCGGCGGCGATATCGGCCACGGTGCAAGGTTTGCCATTGACGCGATCGCGGATGGCAAGAAGGCGTGCGAATCCATGCACCGCTTTGTTCACAAGGGACAGTCTCTGACCATCGGCCGTGATCTGCGGGAATTCAGGGAGCTGGACAAGGACGACATTCAGATTCCGTCCTATGACCATGCGTCCCGTCAGGTTCCGGGCCACAAGGCAGGAGATCCGAAGGGAACCTTCCATGATCTTCGGGAGCCTCTGACCGAGGAACAGATCCGCACGGAGGCAGGAAGATGCCTTGGCTGCGGAGCAACTACGGTGGATGAGAACCGATGCATCGGCTGCGGTCTGTGCACGACGCGGTGTGAATTCGACGCCATTCATCTGGAACGCGATCTTCCGGAAGCTTCCCATATGGTCCGGACAGAGGATAAGCTTCCGGTGGTCGGCAAGTATGCGCTGAAGCGTGAATTCAAAATCCTTTTTAATAAGAATAAAGGGGATCAGCAGTAAGAAGGAAGCCGGCGGGAAATCCGCAGGGTGACGGGAAGGGGCTCCTTCTGCCGAACGGGCAGAGGGAGCTTTTGCCTGCCCGGCTCTGCTACATGACGAGACGGACCGGAAGAAACCGGACAGGACGGAAGGAAACAGCGATCCGCCGTGACCGGAGAAATGAAAAAGGGAGAAATCTGCATGCATGAAATGGGAATTGTCACGCATCTTGCCAGAACACTGGATGAGACGGCGAGAGAAAACGGAATTGTCCGGATCGGGTCGGTGACGCTTCAGGTCGGAGAAGTATCCGGGATCATGACGGATTATTTCGGGGAATGCTGGGATTACTTCAAAGTGCGGTCTCCCTATCTGCGGGAATCGAAGCTGATTCTGGAGACGATCCCTGCCGTGACCTGGTGCGACCGCTGCAAGAAGACCTACCCGACGGTGCGCTACGGAAGAGAGTGCCCTTACTGCCATGGGGGCGAGACGTGGCTTTTAAGGGGAAATGAGTGTATCATCAAAGAGATCACAGCCGAAACAGACGAAGAGGAGAGGCAGGAGAGAGAAGATGTCAGTGACAGAATTGAGCACAGCGGAAGAGAGACGGAAGAATGCGGCGGAGCCGGCGGGCAGGACACTGAGCAGGCCAAAGAAACCGGCGGCGCCGACGCCCTCACCGGAGGCTCTCCGGCTCCAGTACAACTATGAGCTGGAGCGGAGCCGCGAGATTTCCAGCAGCATCAACCGTCTGACTATACTGGTGCCGATCATGATCGCGGTGGTGTGCTTCCTGGTCGGAGTGATCGCACCGATGTGCACCGAACGGATTTCCATGAAGGTTTATCTGATTCTGGGGACGACGGATATCATCGTTCTTCTGGGGGCGCTGGTTGTCGCCTGCACCGTACATTTTTATATTCTGAATCCCGCGCCGTCACAGCCGGAAGAGATTGAATGGATGACGAAGATGAAGCGCGACCTCCAGCGCGGCAACAACTGGAGAGCGTGGCTGGTATTCGCGGCGACGATCCTGATTTATGTGTCGGCAGCGGTAACGCTCGGCATTCTGATCCTGTGTCTGGTAGGAAGATAGATGAGAAATGACAAGTGCGCGGGCGGGCACGCGGCGCAGAA
>DAIMKA010000041.1:0-11505 GCA_036721955.1 Lachnospiraceae bacterium
TTCGGGCATTTCTCCTCGGGGTGCCGCAAAAAACGCGGCACAGAAAGGTAACAATCAGAAAATGAAGCTATCCGATGCAGTGCAGGAATCCACATCATTCGTTGCGAAAGGGACATCGGCGGCAACGGTTCTCCTGGTGCTCGTTTTTCTGGTGCTGCATCTTCTGACGCCGAAGGTGCCGTTTGGCATCGGTGTCATCCTGAGTGCTGTTCTGGGATGCCTTGTCGCCGTCGGGAATTTCCTTCTGATGGCGGTCGTTGCGGAGAAGGCAGCGGGGGATGACAACTATGACAACGCCAAGAGAAAGATGACGCTCAGCTACCGCTACCGCACGCTGGGGCAGCTCGTGTTCGTCGTTCTGGTGATTGTTGTACCGGGGCTCAACTTCGTGGCGGGAATTCTTCCGCTTCTGGTTCCGGGGGCACTGATCCGGGGAAAAGGCGTAGCCGATTACAAGAAGATGCGCGCGAAGGAAAAGGCGGAAGGCAGGACGGCAGCGATACAGGAGCCGGAGAAAACCGCAGACAGCGAAGCGGATAAGGCAGGCCGCGAAACAGAAGCGGATGAGAAGGTGCCGGAAGCGGCGGAAAGAAAGAGGTGATACGAATCCATGGAATTTTCGATCGAAGGTGCGAAAATTTTTGCGAGGATCCACACGGGAATCCCGATTCTGGGCGATTTTCTGATCACGGAGACTCTGGTGGTATCGTGGGTGGTCATGGGAATCATTCTGGTGCTGTGCCTGTTTCTTACGCATGACCTGAAGGTGGAGCATATCACGAAGCGCCAGGCGGTTGCAGAATGGCTGGTGGAGCTGGCAACCAATTTCGTGCGGAATAACACGGGCGGAACCAAGTTTGACGCGCTGATCCCGTTTATTGCGGCGCTGTTTTCCACCAGTATCATTTCCAATCTGATCTGCCTGGTAGGCGTCTGGAGCCCGACTGCAGACCTTTCGACAGAGGCGGCCTGGGCAGTGGTGGTATTCATTATGATTACCGCAACGAAGATCAAAACCAACGGACTGGGCGGCTATCTGAAGGGCTACACACAGCCGATTGCAGTGATGACGCCGTTCAACGTTCTCTCGGAACTTGCAACGCCGGTATCCATGGCGTGCCGTCATTTCGGCAACATCCTGTCGGGCGTCGTTATTGACGGCCTGATTTACTGGGCACTGGCGCTGGCATCCTCCGCTCTTCTCGGACTGATTCCGGGAGCAGTCGGCAGAGTGCTTTCCCAGATCCCGATTCTGGATGTGGGTATTCCGGCAATCTCATCGCTGTATTTTGACTGGTTTACCGGATTCATGCAGGCATTTATCTTCTGCATGCTGACAACGATGTATATCGCAAACGCAGCAGAGGAATAAGGCAGTTATAAAATCTCTATCACCCAATCATGCAAACAGGAGGTAGTACATCATGGGAGATTTTCAGTTACTGGCAAGAGGTATTGCACTGGCAGGATGCGGCATCGGAGCAGGATGCGCACTGATCGCAGGTATCGGACCTGGTATCGGTGAAGGCAACGCCGTTGCAAAGGCACTGGAAGCCATCGGCAGACAGCCGGAGTGCAAGAGCGATGTCACCAGCACGATGCTGCTGGGCTGCGCTATTGCAGAGACCACCGGTATCTATGGCTTCGTAACCGGCCTTCTTCTGATCTTCGTAGCACCCGGAATGTTCATGAACTACCTGAAGTAAGCAGGCGGCGAAAGGAGCGGTTATGGAAACACAAAGTCTCGTTACGATTGTCCCCTGGACATTCATCGCGACGATCCTGAACCTGTTTCTGACCATGCTGCTTGTGAAGAAGTTTCTGTTCAAGCCGATCAACAATATTCTCGAGAAGCGGCGGGCCCTGTCCGAGAAGGAACTGACACAGGCACGGGCTGCCCGGGAAGAGGCGGACGGTCTGAAGGCGGAATATGAGAGCAGTCTTGCGGATGCAAGAAGCGAGGCGGCGGTTATTCTGCAGAACGCACAGAAGGAAGCACAGGCCAAGGCAGATCAGACGATCCGTGAGGCGGAGCAGCAGGCGGCCGGAATCCGAACCCGCGCAGAGGCAGACATTGCGCAGGAGAAGAAGAAAGCCATCAACGAAGCCAAGGATGAGATCGGCGGACTTGCCATGGACATTGCCGGAAAGGTCGTTGAGAAGGAGATCCGCGAGGAAGATCACAAGAAGCTCATTGATGAGTTCCTCGACAAGGTAGGAGAGACAACATGACGAATACCGGAAGTCTGTACGGAAAGAGCCTGTATGACCTTGCTGTTTCCGAAGATCTGTCGGAACGGGTCATGAAGGAAATGGAGACGGTGCAGGATTTGTTCGCGGAGTATCCGGATTATGTCCGTCTGCTTTTGGAGCCTTCTGTTCCGAAGAAGGAACGGCTGGGACTTCTGGATCAGGCGTTCGGAGATGCTCTGCATCCGTATCTTCTGAACTTTCTGAAAATCCTGACAGAGCGTGGAATTCTGAGAGAGTTCCGTGCCTGCGAGAAATGCTACCGGGGACTTTACAACGAAGCCCACGGAATCACGGAAGCGAATGTGGTGAGCGCCGTGGATCTTGATCCGGAGCAGCAGGAGAAGCTGAAAAAGCGTCTGGAAGAGATGAGCGGCAAGGAAGTGATCCTCCGCGTCCGGACGGATCCTCAGGTTCTCGGAGGAATCCGCGTGGAGATGGAAGGAAAGCTCTATGACGGAACCGTCCGGGGAAGACTTTCCGATTTGAGAAGGAAACTGGATGAAACTGTGCTGTAGCGGCACAGCGGCAGGAACAGAGAATGCACATAAAGTCATCCCGAAGCACCGGAAACCGCAGGAAGAGTTTCAACCTGCGCAGGGAGCACCGCTCTTCGGCGGGCGGGATGCAGCAGAATAGGCAACAGTACAAGAAGGATGTGGTTTGAATGGAACTGAAACCTGAGAAAATATCCGAAGTGATCCGCAGTCAGATCAAATATTATCAGAATGCGATCATTCAGAATGAAACCGGTACGGTTCTGACGGTCGGTGACGGTATTTCACGTGTCAGCGGCCTGGTGAACTGTGTATCCGGCGAGCTGCTGGAATTCGAGAACGGCACATACGGAATGGCTCAGAACCTCGAAGAAACCAGCGTGTCCACGGTTCTGTTCGGTGATGATGTCGGAATCAGCGAGGGGCAGACGGTCAAAAGAACGGGCCGCGTTGTCTCAGTTCCGGTGGGAGATGCCATGATCGGGCGTGTTGTGAACGCCATCGGTCAGCCGATCGACGGAGCCGGTCCGATTGAGAGCAGCGAATTCCGCCCGGTGGAATCTCCGGCACCCGGAATCCTGGACCGTCAGCCGGTCAAGGAGCCCCTGCAGACCGGAATCAAGGCAATTGATTCCATGATTCCGATCGGACGCGGACAGCGCGAGCTGATCATCGGAGACAGACAGACCGGTAAGACGACCATTGCGATCGATACGATCATCAACCAGAAGGGCAAGGATGTCATCTGCATCTATGTCGCCATCGGTCAGAAGAGATCAACCGTCACCAATCTGGTTGAGCAGCTGAAGAAGAACGGCGCGATGGATTATTCCATCGTGGTTGCGGCAACGGCATCGGAACCGTCACCGCTTCAGTACATTGCACCCTATGCCGGCTGTGCAATGGGTGAATATTTCATGAACAGGGGGAAGCATGTCCTGATCGTCTATGACGATTTGTCCAAGCATGCAGTGGCATACCGTGCACTTTCCCTTCTGATCCGGCGCCCGCCGGGACGTGAGGCATATCCGGGTGATGTATTCTATCTTCACTCAAGACTGCTCGAGCGCGCGGCGAAGCTTTCTGCGGAAAAGGGCGGCGGTTCCATGACGGCGCTGCCGATCATCGAGACGCAGGCAGGCGATGTCTCCGCTTACATTCCGACCAATGTCATTTCGATCACGGATGGTCAGATTTTCCTGGAGACGGAACTGTTCCATTCCGGCATTATGCCGGCAGTCAATCCGGGTATTTCCGTATCCCGTGTCGGCGGAAACGCACAGATCAAGGCGATGAAGAAGGTGGCCGGCACGCTGAAGCTGGTATATTCCCAGTACCGCGAGCTGCAGAGTTTCGCACAGTTCGGCTCGGATCTGGATAAGGATACCAAGGCGAGACTGGATCAGGGTGCCCGCATCGTAGAGGTTCTGAAACAGAAGAACTCCTCGCCGGTTCCGGTGGAGAAGCAGGTAGCGATTCTCTATGCGGTTACCAAGAACATCCTCAGTGAGATTCCGGTAACGGATGTTGCAGAATATGAGAAGGGCCTGTACCTTCGTCTGGATCAGGACGCAGACGGGATTTCGGCCATGGATGCCATCCGCAGCACGGGCAAGCTCGAGGCGGATACGGAGGAGCATCTTAAGAAAGCGCTGGAGACCTATACGAAGGATTTCCTTTCCTCCAGAGCTTCTGCCTGATCCGCTTCAGGCGGCAGGGGCAAATGATATCGTATGAAAGAAATACCGCGGGCGGAGAGCCTGCGGGCTGACGAAAGGTGAACACATGGCTGCTGCGAATATGAAGGCCGTGAAGCTGCGGATCAAGAGCGTTCAGAACACCATGCAGATTACCAAGGCAATGCAGCTGGTGGCAGCGTCCAAGCTTCGCAAGGCAAAGCAGAAAGCGGATCAGAGCAAGCCGTATTTTGAAACTCTGCATGATACGCTGACAGACATTGCACGGAGCAATACCGAGTTTCAGTCCAGATACACGAAGGAAGGCGGGAACGACAAATGGCTGTATATTGTCATTGCCGGTGACCGCGGCCTGGCCGGCGGCTACAACGCCAATCTCTTCCGATTCATGGAAGAGGAGACAAAGGGCAGGGATTACACGGTTCTGCCGATCGGAAAGAAATCCGTGGATTATTTCCGTCATAAGAAGACCCCGATTCTGACAGAGAGCTTTGCGGAGGCTGCGTCCATCGGCGCATCGGACTGCTTTGAAATCTCCCGGCTGATCTGCGAGGAATATGCCAAGGGAAATTTCGGACATATCAGCATGTGCTTTACGGACTTCGTATCGATGATGACGCAGACGCCGGGAGTTACCTCCATGCTGCCGCTGTCGGATTTTACTGATGCGAGCGGGAACCGCCTGGCGGAGGAAAGCCGCAAGGCAGAGCCGGAGAAGGAAGATGCCGGAGAGCACAGGAAGGAAGGCGCAAGGAATCTCATTCTGTACGAACCGGATTCCGAGACGGTGTTCGACGCGATTGTTCCGGATTATCTGGCAGGCCTTCTGTATTCCAGTATCAACGTTTCCGTAGCCAGCGAGCTGGCAGCGCGAAGAACAGCGATGGAAGCGGCGACGGACAATGCGGAAGAGATGATTGACACGCTGAGCCTGAATTACAACCGGGCACGGCAGGCGAGCATCACGCAGGAGATCACGGAGATCGTTGCCGGTGCGGAAGGCGCATAAAAAGACGGACATTCGCACTGCCGTCATCCCAGGATGCGGGAGCGCCGCTTCCGGAGAAAACAAAGCGGCAGGCGGAGCGAGGACAATACTTTCTGACAGGGAAAGGATAACAGGAAATGAGTGAACAACACAAAGGAAAGGTGATACAGGTCACGGGCCCTGTTCTGGACATCCGGTTCGCGGAAGGCGAGCTGCCGGAGCTGAACAACGCCATCGAGCTTTCTGTCGGGGACCGGAAACTGATCGCCGAGGTAGCGCAGCAGATCGGCGATGATGTCGTTCGCTGCATTGCCATGAGCTCGACGGACGGACTGGCCAGAGGCGTAGAGGCCGTGGATACCGGAGCACCGATTTCGGTACCGGTCGGTGAGGAGTGTCTGGGACGTGTCTTCAACCTTCTGGGAGAGCCGGTTGACAATATGCCGGCACCGAAGACGGCGGAGAAGTGGTCCATTCACCGCCCGGCCCCCTCATTCGAGGAACAGGTTCCCGCACAGGAGATATTCGAGACCGGAATCAAGGTCGTTGATCTGATCTGCCCGTACGCAAAGGGCGGCAAGATCGGCCTGTTCGGCGGAGCGGGCGTCGGCAAGACGGTTCTGATCATGGAGCTGATCCACAATGTGGCAACGGCTCACGGCGGTATTTCGGTATTCACCGGCGTCGGAGAGCGGACCCGTGAGGGGAATGACCTGTACGGAGAAATGAAGGAATCCGGCGTTCTGGATAAGACGGCACTGGTCTACGGACAGATGAATGAGCCGCCGGGAGCAAGAATGCGCGTCGGACTTTCGGGACTGACCATGGCGGAGTATTTCCGTGATGTGAAGAATCAGGATGTGCTTCTGTTCATTGATAATATTTTCCGTTTCACGCAGGCGGGCTCGGAGGTGTCGGCCCTCCTCGGACGTATGCCTTCGGCCGTCGGTTATCAGCCGACACTGGCAACGGAGATGGGCGCTCTGCAGGAGCGGATTACCTCGACGAAGAAGGGCTCCATCACATCGGTCCAGGCGGTCTATGTTCCGGCCGATGACCTGACGGATCCTGCACCGGCAACGACGTTCACGCATCTGGACGCGACGACGGTTCTGTCCCGTGAGATTGCAAGCCGCGGCATTTATCCCGCAGTGGATCCTCTGGACTCCACCAGCCGCATCCTTTCCCCGGAGATTGTCGGAGAAGAGCATTACGCGGTGGCAAGAGGCGTGCAGCAGGTGCTGCAGCGTTATCGTGAGCTGCAGGACATCATCGCCATCATGGGTATGGATGAGCTTTCGGATGACGATAAGAAGGCGGTTTACCGCGCCCGCAAGATCCAGAATTTCCTCTCCCAGAGTTTCTCGGTGGCAGAACAGTTCACGGGCATTCCGGGAACGTATGTACCGTTGAAAGAAACGATTCGCGGGTTTAAGATGATTCTTGACGGCGAGTGTGATGATCTTCCGGAAAGTGCATTCCTGATGGCAGGAACCATTGACGATGTATTCCGGAAGGCGGAGCAGGCTGCCGCAACCTGAAGAAAGGATAGAATATGTCAACCTTCCCTATGCAGGTCGTCTCTCTGGACGGTCTGGAGTACGACGGAGAAGTGCAGAGGATCAAGCTGCGCACCATTGACGGTGATGTGGCGATCCTTGCCGGACATACCAATTACTGCACCGCAATCGGTATGGGTACGGCTGAGATCACGATGGGAGATAATTCCAAACGCTCAGCGGCCTGTATCGGCGGAATGATTTCCATGATGAACGGGACCTGCCGCGTGCTTCCGACGACCTGGGAGTGGGAGGAAGACATTGATGTGGACAGGGCAGCCCGCGCGAAGGAACGCGCAGAGGAGAAGCTGAAGGACGCAGAGCTTTCCAAACAGGAGAGAGTCCGGATGGAAGCCAAGCTCTATCGTGCGCTGGTCCGCCTCGATGCAGCCAAAAAGTAATTTATGCGCAATACCATTTATCGAATTCTGTATGCATTTGCTCTGTTCTGTGTTTCGTTTGTTCTGATGGAGGTTTTCTCCAGAGGGAGCAGTACACAGACCACGACCAAGATGTCTGGTGCAGTACTGCCGGTAGTATCCATGGATACCGGCAGTACTGTTTTTAATACCCTTTATGGAATGACCGGGGATCAGGACCCCGGGAAAATGCGGCCGGTGCTGACCCCGGTTTCCTCGGACCGCAGAATCGGAGTGCAGGTCCGGCTTTACGGTGCATCGCTGACCTCCATGAGCATGGAGGTGCGGGACATCACGGGGCAGCGCCTGATTGAGAAGGATCAGGTGGAATATCAGGAGAATGAGGACGGGACTGCATCGGCACAGCTTTCCTTCAAGAATCTGATTGAGCCGGATACGGAGTATCTCCTGGTGCTCCTGCTGTCCACGGATGGGGAATCGGATATCCGGTATTACACGAGATTTTCCTATTCGGACGACAAGACCGTGCTGACAGAGGCAGAGAATGCGCTGAAATTCGCGAAAACCTTCCATGAGAAGACGTTCGACAAGACCGCCGATGATTTCCTTCTGACTTATCTGGAACCGGAAGAGGACAAGACGAGCAGTTCTCTTTCCAAAGTGACGATCAACAGCAGTGCGGATCAGGTGACGTGGGGGAACCTGGCACCGTCCGAGGTGACGGAACCCGTTTTTTCTCTGGAGGATGTGCAGACGGGAATTTACGGAATCCGCGGAACCTTCTATGTCTCCGCGGAACCGGAGGAGTCGGAGAACGGGAAGCAGAAGCTTTTCCGGTGTGAAGAGTATTTCGAGCTTCGCAAGGGAACTGACCGGTTTTATCTGATGGACTATGAGAGAACCATGTCGGAGGATTTTGACCCGCAGAAGCCCGAGGGAGAGGATGGACTTCTGACACTCGGAATTGCGGATACGGATCTGCAGGCGGTGCAGAATGACAAGCGGAATGTCACTGCCTTTGTGCATGACGGACGGCTCTATGAGGTGTCTCTGACGGAGCAGCTCCTGGTCTATATCTTCGGTTTTGACAATGCAGGGGATACCGGAGAGAGGGAGACGAACGCGGAGCACGATATCCGGATTCTGGATGTCGCCGGAGACGGAAGCGTGGATTTCCTGATCTACGGATATATGAACAGCGGGCGGCACGAGGGAAAAATGGGAGTGTCCTTCTACCGATACAGCGGAAATTACCACACGCTGGAGGAGAAGGCATTCGTTCCGTATGACGGCTCCTGGGAGCTTCTGAATTACCGGATCGGCCAGCTGTCCTATTATGATGCCGGAAAGGAGGCTCTTTACCTGTTCCTGAACGACGCACTGTATGAAATCGACATCAACGCCTGCAGCATCCGGAAGGTGGAATCCGATCTTTCGGACAGGCGGACGGTGATCTCGGAGAGCGGCGAAATGATCGCGATGGAGGAGACAGAGGAAGGAGAAGCCGATGGGAACATTCTCCTCCTGAATCTGGACGGCCAGGTCCGGACAACCGTGAAGCCTTCCTCCGGAAAACGTGCGGTTCCTCTGGGATTTCTGGGAGAGGATCTGGTGTATGGAACCGTTCAGGAGAGTGATATTGCGGAGGATGCCTCCGGAATCACGCTGGAACCGATGGATCATATTTACATTGTGGATCCGGAGCAAAACGTTCTGGAGGACTACCATCAGGAGGGCTATTATGTAGTTTCCTGCGAGGTGAGGGAGAGTCAGATTGTTCTAAACCGCGTGCAGAAGGTGCAGGGGGAGCAGAATACCTATTCGGCTGCGGCGGATGACGAGATCCTGAGCGGCGCACAGGAAGATGCCACCTCTCTGGTGAAGACGAAGAGCAGCTCGCGATATGGCGTTGTGGTGCAGGTTCAGACGGGAGAAAGCGACTGGTCTTCCTGTCATTACATCCGTCCGCAGGAAATTCTGTATGAGGGTTCGAGAGAGCTGTCGCCGCGGGAGACCACGGCGGAAACGACCGGAGATTCTTCCGGAAACGGTTCTGCAGAGACCGAGACCGGAATGAACCGCTATTATGTTTACAGCAGCAAGGAATTCCTCGGCTGTGAGTATGAGCTTACAGCAGCCATTGAGGCGGCGAGCGCCGAGCGAAGCGGCGTGGTTGTGGACGGAGAGGACCGGTATCTGTGGAGAAAGAGCAGGCCGGATCGAAGCGAGATCGACGGGCTGACCTCCATGGAGGAGGGAACGGCGCTGCGCAGCAGCAGAGAAAGATGCCTGCAGGCGATCCTCGATTCGGAGAACCTTTCCGCAGACGTGGAGGGGCTCCTGGAGCAGGGAAGGACCTCTCTGCAAATTCTGCAGCAGGAGCTGAAGGGATACGATATTCTGAATCTCTCCGGCTGTACGCTGGAGGAGGTGTTGTATTATGTCGGGGAGCATCATGCGGTATATGCCGAGACAGGAAACGATGAGGTGGTGCTGATCATCGGATACGGTCCGGAGAACGTGGAGCTGTATGATCCTTCTGCGGGAAGTGTGCATCTGATGAATCTTGATACGGCAAAAGACGTTATGAGTGCGGCCGGGAACCGGTTCCTGAGCTATGTGCCGGCGGCTGCATCGCAGTAAAAACGGCACGGGGCCCTGGAAAGGCTTGTGCGGTTCGATTCTCCGCGGCAGGCGCCGCGGGACCCTGCCGCGAAGCGCAGGTCCTGCGGAATTGTGCAGAAAAGAAACAGAAAAAAGAAACGCTGAAGGAGCCGGTAAAAGCTCCCTCAGCGTTTTCGTTATTCTGCATTTCTGGCCGGCATAAACCGGCACAAGTACGGATTCCGCTATCTGTTCGGGAATGAAATTATTCCGGAATGTGCAGACCGTTTTCCTGATAGCGGCTGACAATTTTCTGGATTCTTGCAGAAGGATCCAGCAGATCCGAGATCGAGCTGTCGTGGTTCAGGGTATCAATGATGTAGGCAATATACTTGCTCATGCTGCAGCTGATGTACCAGGGCCGCTCGAGAAGCTCCGGGGACTGATAGATCAGGTTGGTGGTCAGAACGCGGTCGATCAGTCCGTCGCGGAACGCCTGGTCGAATTTCTCCAGTCCGCCGGTGAACAGACCGAAGGTGGAGAAGACGAAGATCCGTCCTGCATGACGTTCCTTGAGTCCCCGTGCGACCTCGAGAACGCTCTCACCGGAGGAGATCATGTCATCGATGATGATCATATCCTTGCCCTCTACGGAAGAGCCGAGGAATTCGTGTGCAAGAATCGGGTTGCGGCCATCCACGACCTGCGTATAGTCTCTTCTCTTATAGAACATGCCCATATCGAGGCCCAGAACGTTGGCAATGTACACGGCACGCTTCATGCCTCCCTCATCCGGGCTGATGACCATCATATGGCCGGCATCAATGTGGAGCCCGTCGACATGGCGGAGAAGCCCCTTGATAAACTGGTAGGCGGGCTGAACGGTATCAAAGCCGGACAGCGGAATTGCGTTCTGAACGCGCGGATCGTGTGCATCGAAGGTGATGATGTTGTCAACGCCCATGTGCACCAGCTCCTGCAGCGCGAGTGCGCAGTCCAGAGATTCCCGCATCGAACGCTTATGCTGGCGGCCCTCATACAGGTAGGGCATGATGACGGTGATGCGGCGCGCCTTGCCTCCGATTGCGGCGATGGTGCGCTTTAAATTGGCGTAGTGGTCATCGGGAGACATGTGATTGGTCTCGCCGAACATGCGGTAGGTCTTGCTGTAGTTCACGACATCCACCAGAAGGTAGAGATCCATGCCGCGGACAGACTGCTTCATGACGCCCTTTCCCTCGCCGGTGCCGAAACGGGGAAGATCCACATTCACGATGTAGGTGGGGCGCTGATAGCCGGCGAATGCGAGGCTGTTCTTGTGCTCGCTCTCACGCTCCGCACGCCACTGTGTCAGGAAATAGTCGATTTCCTTTCCCATCTCCTCACATCCGGTCACGGGGACAAGGCCCAGGGAACCTACCGGAATGGACTCCAGGTTTCTCTTATCATGCTTTTTGATCTGCTCCATTTTGCCCTTTCCGCCGCAGGTGGATGCGGCATCTTTGCGTATTGCTTCTATGATTTTTTCAT
>DAIMKA010000041.1:11515-12085 GCA_036721955.1 Lachnospiraceae bacterium
GTCCGGCCCCGTCAGCTTCATGAGGGTATAGCTGCTGGTGATCCGGGAGAAAATGCGGTCAGCATAGCGATCCCGGAGCTCCTGAAGAGAGAGGTTGGTGGAAATGATCGTCGCCTTACGGCGAAGATCGCGCTCGTTCAGGAGAGAGAACAGCTGTGACGCAACAAAATTATTGGTCATTTCCGTACCGAGGTCATCGATGACAAGAACCTCGCATCCGTACAGATCATCCAGAAAGCCGTGATATTCCGCCTTTCGTTCCGGATTGAACACGTACGAAGAAATGGTGTCAAACAGCGACGAAGAGCTGAAATACAGAACGGAATGACCCTGTTTCAGCAGCTCGCCTGCCGTACAAATCGAAAGAAAGGATTTGCCGGTTCCGACTGTACCATAGAAAAAGAGATTTTCATAGTCGGAATTAAAATGTTTGATAAACTTCCGGCAGGTCTGCACCGCTCCCTTGAAATGCTCCAGATCCGCTCCCTGATAATAGGAAGTGGACATCCGGTTGAACCGGTTGGTTTGAAGGAGCTGATCCAGATGAGACTGCCGGTACAGAATCCGGAT
>DAIMKA010000042.1:0-4091 GCA_036721955.1 Lachnospiraceae bacterium
CGCCCTTGGCGCGGCACCGGTAGATGGTACCGCCGCTGTAGACCTCATAGAAGCCAGCGATGCTTTTGATAATTTTTCCCGTTACGGGCATAATCCCCCTTCTGCCACACTCAGCTCTCCGGCGTAAAGGTCAGCTGTCTTGTGACCACCCGCTGTCCGTTCACCGCATCCGCCGCCGAAGAAGAATAGCTCATCTGCAGCGTTCCCGTTGCACTGGTAATGCCGGTGAAGCTTGCCGGAAGCGGGAAGGTTGTCGTCGTTGTGTTCAGGAGCGTCTGGCCGTCTGCCGTGATGATCACCACATAAACCTGGGATCCCGCCACATAATCCGGTGCCTCATCCGCAGTCGGCGCGGAAATCTCCGCCGAATAGGAATACGTGGAAGGCTCCTGCTTCGCCGCCTTGCCGACGGTGAGGTTGACCTTGGTCCCGGGCTCCGCAAAGGTGTCGGCCTTCACATCCTGGGAGACAACCAGTCCGACCTTGTTCGGGTCATCGGTCTCCACTTCCGTCGTGGTTCCAAGCTGCAGATTGTTCTCCGTCAGAATGGCCATGGCCTCTTCGCTGGAGATTCCGGTCACATCCGGGACCTGGACCTGTCCGGAGGTATCCTCTCCCGTGCTGATGGTGATGGTGACCGACGTGTCCGCCGGGGCCACCGTGCCGCCCTCCGGCGACTGGGAGATCACCTTGCCCTTTTCCACATCACTGCTCGCGCCCTCGGCCTTGTTGATGCTGTCGAACCCTTTCTGCTTCAGCTTCGCGATGGCCTCGGCCTGTGTCATGCCGGTCACATCCGGAACCTCCACACCGGTCTGCCCGGTGCTGACGGTAAGAACAATGTTCGTTCCGGCCTCCACCGACGCGCCCGCGCTCACACTGCTCCCGTCCTGCAGGGCCGCCGCCATGACCACGCCGGAATCATAGTCCTTGGATTCCTGATACGTAATCTCCGGAATCAGTCCCAGTGAATTCAGCTGATTTTTGACATCATCCGCATTCTTGCCGACCATCTCCGGCAGAACGATACCGCTCTCCGAAGCTTCCGTGGTCGCGTCCTCCGCGGAACTGCCGAAGGACAAAAGTCCCATTTTGCCTGCCGCGAACAGAATAATGACAACGCCGATCAGAACCGCCGCCGCGATGGAAAGAACCGCGATCCCGCGCTCTCTGCGTCTGCCGTATCTGTCCTCTTCCGCGTAATCATCGTCATAGCGGTCATCATAGCCGTCCCGCACGTTCTTGCGGAGGGGCTCGTCAATCCGCTCATCGCGGGCCGCACGTCTTGGCCGCTCCTCGTATCCGCCGCGGTCGTCATAATCCTCCCGCAGTCTTGAAGAACGCTGTCCGTAGGATTCCTCCCGGCCGCCTCCCGGCATGCGCCGGTCCTCTTCGTAAGGCGGATGATAGGAGCGCTCTCTTGCATAGCCGCGCTCGTCCGCCGCGCCCTCCCGGCGCACCGGTGCCTCCTTCGGAGACTCCTCCTCGAATCGGATCGGTCCGGTTCCGGATCTTCTGCGGATTTCCGACTGCTCCAGAGGGTCCGCCATCCGCGTCGCACCGTCCTCATCCGGGTTGATGACCTTGACAAAATCATCATTGGGATGAATCAGGGACTGCTTCAGATCCGCAATCAGCTCCGTCATGTTCTGATAACGGCGGTCCGGACTCTTCTCGCAGCACTTCAGAACAATCTGCTCCACGCTCCGCGGAATATCCGGGACGAACTCCCTCGGGGACGGCATCGGGGACTGGATGTGCTTGATCGCAATCGCAACCGTCGTCTCGCCGTTGAAGGGTACGCGCCCCGTCAGCATCTCAAACAGGGTGATGCCGAGCGAATAGATGTCGCTCCGCTCATCCGAGTAACCGCCTCTTGCCTGCTCCGGCGAGGTATAGTGCACCGATCCCATGACATTGGAAGTGATGGTGTTGGAGGTCGCTGCCTTCGCAATGCCGAAGTCCGTCACCTTCACCTTTCCGTCGCGGGAGATCATGATGTTCTGCGGCTTGATGTCACGGTGAATGACATGGTTGTTGTGTGCCGCCTGCAGACCCATGGAGACCTGAATCGCGATGCTGATGGCTTCCTTCACCGTCAGTCTCGATTTCTTTTCAATATATTTCTTGAGCGTGATGCCGTCCACGTACTCCATCACGATGTAGTACATGCCCTTTTCCTCGCCGACGTCGTAGACATTGACGATATTCGGGTGCATCAGTCCGGCCGCCGCCTGCGCCTCCACCCGGAATTTGGAGACAAAATTCGCATTGTCCGAAAATTCCTGCTTCAGCACCTTGATGGCAACGGTTCGGTTCAGTTTATGGTCCTTCGCTCTGTATACAACGGACATTCCGCCGGTTCCGGTTTTCTCCAGAACCTCATAGCGGTCCGCTATCAGCATGCCGATCTTCACCATACAGTGATCTCCTGTCAGGCAAACGCGTCAATCAGAATGACGGAAATGTTGTCCATTCCGCCGCCGCGGTTGGCCGCAGCCACAAGCGCCTTTGCCTTCGATTCCAGTGTATTCTCTTCACGGATGATCCGGAAAATCTCCTCATCCTCAACCATATTCGTCAGGCCGTCGGAACACATCAGAACCACATCCCCGCGATGAAGCTTCGTGGTAAAAAAGTCTACATCCAGGTATTCCTCTGCGCCGACCGCTCTTGTAATCACATTCTTGTCCGGGTGGCTTCTGGCCTTTCTTGCGTCCAGACTCCCCGCGAGAACCATCTCCTCCACCAGGGAATGATCCACCGTAATCTGGCGGATCGTCTCTCCGATCAGATACAGGCGGCTGTCCCCCACATTCGCCGTGCGAAGAACATCCCCGCGGATCGTCGCGGCCACAATCGTCGTGCCGCATCCCGACAGATCCTCGCGCATGCTCGCCGTCGCATGAAGATTCTGGTTGACCGCGTGAAGGGCATCGCCCAGAATCACAATCGGATCGCTGCTGCGGTTGGCTGCAGCCAGGCGAAGCGTTTCACGCACAGTAAAGCGGGAGGCAAAGTCCCCCGCCTTGTGTCCGCCCATTCCGTCCGCCAGAAGATAAAGATTCGGAAGATTCCCGACACTCTCATCCGATGAGCAGACGAAATCCTGATTCATCTTTCTTCGCATACCGATATCGGTAATAGAAAAAGAATGCATTCTGATGGTTCCTCGTCAGGTCCCTGCGGGACCATTCTTTCCGGAGGTTTCGATGTGCCTGTGGCGCAGCTGCCCGCAGGCTCCGTCGATATCCCGCCCCAATACTCTCCTAATACTAACATTTATTCCATGTTTTTCAAGTTTTGCCCGGAATGCCTGCACGGCAGAAAGGTCCGGCTGTTCAAAGCTCCGCTCCTTCACGGGGTTCACCGGAATCAGGTTGACATGAGCCGAAAGAGGCCTTGCCAGAGCCGCCAGCTCCTCCGCGTCCTTTGCGCTGTCGTTGACATCCCGGATGAGGCTGTACTCAAACGTGACCCTCCGGCCCGTCTTGTCAAAATACGTCCTGCACGCCGCCATGCACTCGGCAATCGTGTACCTTTCTGCGATCGGCATGATCTTCTTCCTCTTCTCGTCCGTCGTTGCGTGAAGAGAAAGCGCCAGCGTAATGGAAAGGTTTTCCTCAGCAAGATCATAAATCCGCGGCACAATGCCGCAGGTGCTGACCGTCACGTTCCGCATGGAGAGATTCTGCCCGTTTTCGTCCGTCAGCATCCGGAGAAATTTCAGAAGATTCTCATAGTTGTCCAGCGGCTCTCCGGTTCCCATCACAACGATGTGTGAGATTTTCTCGCCGGTCAGCCGGTGAATGGTATAGATTTCCTCGAGAATTTCTCCCGGCAGGAGATTCCGTTTCAGTCCGTCGAGTGTGGACGCACAGAACCGGCACCCCATCCGGCAGCCGACCTGTGAGGAGACGCACACGCTGTTCCCGAACTTATATTTCATGAATACGCTCTCGATGGTCTCCCCGTCCGGAAGGCCGAACAGGAATTTCTGCGTCCCGTCCAGCTTCGAGATCTGCCGGTCGATGACTTCGAGCTTCGTCATCGCATAATGCTCCCGGATAAACTCCTTCAACTTGGCCGGA
>DAIMKA010000042.1:4101-11273 GCA_036721955.1 Lachnospiraceae bacterium
TGACTTACCTGCTCTTTCGGAACCTTGCCATAAAAAATCCGTCCGTTCCGTGGACATCCGGCAGAAGCTGCACGCGGTTTTTGCAGATTCCCGGGAAATTCTCCGGAAGATAGGGGGCCAGATTCTCCGGAATCAGCCCCAGCTTCTTCTCGATAAAATCCGCCATTTTCTCGTTTTCCTGCCGGTTGATGGTGCAGGTCGAGTAAATCAGCACCGCGCCCGGCTTCAGGACCGCGGCGGCATTCGTTACGATTTTCTTCTGAAGCGTCGTCAGAGAGCGGAGCTTCTCCGGCGTCACGTTGTACTTGATGTCCCGCTTCCTTGTGATGACGCCGAGTCCCGAGCAGGGAACGTCGCACAGCACAAGGTCCGCCTTTTCCGCAAGATCCGGCCGCGGGTTCGATGCGTCATTTTCCTCCACGATGACATTGTGAAGCTTCATTCTGCCGAGCCCGGCGCGGATCTTGTCGGTCTTTGCCCGCGTAAGATCATAGGAATGCACCGTTCCCTCCGGAAGGAGCGCCGCCGCGAGCATCGTCTTGCCTCCTGGTGCCGCGCAGAGGTCATACACCTGCACAGCGCCGGAAAGGTCCCGGTTTCTCCCGGAAAGCCCCGCCGCCTGTGCGGTCAGCTGGCTGGACTCATCCTGCACGGTCCATTTCCCTTCCGCAAAACCGGGAAGCTCCGAAAGTCCCGGCACATGCCGCAGAACATAGCAGTCCCCGGCCCACTTCCCGGGCTGCACATCCGCACCGGCCGCCCGGATTCCGTCCAGCACCGCTTCCTTCTCTTCCCCGGAGAGCCGCGGATCCAGCCGGATGCAGACCGGACGCACCTCCAGCATTGCCCGGCACAGGGATTCCAGTTTCTCTTCTCCCATCTGCTCCTTCCAGAGGCTCAGAATGGAAGAAGGCATGGAGTAGCGCTCCTCGAGATCCCGAAGTCCCGCATCCCCGGCATATCCTTCGGTTTCCCGGCCCGAGGTTCCGCCGACTTCGCGTCCGGATGCGGCGGCTCCGTGCGATTCCGCTCTTTCTTTTCTGTTTTGTCCGGCAATCACAATGACCGCATTGCTCGGCTTCGTCCGAACCGGCTTCTTTTCCGGCTGCCGAGAGGGAGCATACTCTTTCCCTTCCCTGAGCGCCGCTTCCTTTTCCCGGCAGACTCCGCGGAGAACTCCGTTGACAAAGCCTGCCGCCTGCGCAAGCTTTCCCCGCTTGCAGAGGCGGACCGCCTCGCTGCAGGCCGCATAATCCGGCACGCTGTCCATGTAGAAAATCTGGTACAGACTCATCCGGAGGAGGCACCGGACTCTCGGCTTGATCTTCATCTCCGGATCCTTCTGGTGACTCCGGATCACGGCATCCAGCTCGATTTCGCGCTCGATGGTTCCCTCCGCGAGACGCTTAAGAAAAGACCGCTGTGTGAGCGGAAGGCTCGCATAACGGTCCTGCGTTCTCTTGATCAGGAGATTGCTGTAGGTCCCGTGGAGCTCATGCTCCACCAGGATCTGCCAGACAAGCTCACGGACATTGACATTCTTCGCCGGGGTTCCGGCTGCTTTTCTCTGTTCTTCCATATTTCTTTTTGATTCCATCAGATTTTTCGGGTGCGGCATCAGCCGCGTTCGAGTGTACTAATCATCATCTCTCCTTCTCGACAGGAAAATCAGACGAAGGAGTTGCAGAATCGAGGAAGCCGCCGCTGCCACATACGTCATGGCCGCCGCCCTCAGGACCGCCTTCGCCTTCCGGTTCTCGTCCATGCCGAGGATTCCGTACTGCTCCAGCATCACAAGCGCCCGGTGCGATGCGTTGAACTCCACCGGAAGCGTCACGAGCTGAAACAGGACGCCCAGCGAGAACAGGACAATGCCGATTGTCGTGAATGTATTGGAAAGGCCCAGAATCAGGCTCAGGATCACGATCCAGATCCCGGCATTCGATCCGAAGTTCGCAAGAGGGACCAGTGCCGTCCGCACCTGCAGAGGGACATAACCCTGCTCATGCTGCATCACGTGCCCGCACTCATGCGCGGCAACACCGAGCGCCGCGACCGACCGGGAATCATAAACCGCGTCCGAGAGGTTGACCACCTGGCGCGACGGATCATAGTGATCCGTAAGACTTCCGGAGATATGGCGGACCTGCACGTCCATCACGCCGTTCCGCTCCAGAATCAGCCTTGCAACGTCCGCTCCCGTCAGGCCGCAGGCCGCCGCAATTCGCGAGTATCTCGCATAGGTGGTGTTGATGTGCATGCTCGCGATCATGCAGAGGACGGCGCCTGCTGCCACCAGAATCATGGTCCAGTCATAATATCCGTATCCGTAAAACATCCGCATCCTTCCTTTCCGTCAGAATCTTCCGATCCGCTCCAGCTGCTCGCCTGCCTGCATCCGGCATCCCATGAGGAACGCCTGCACCGGCATCCTTTTCTTTCCCTCGAGCTGAAGCTCCTCGAGAGCCAGAAGGCCGTCGCCCGTCTGCACCAGCAGCGCGTCCTTCGTCACAATCATCACGGTTCCCGGCAGGGCCTCCTTAAAATCAAGGCCGCTCTTTCCCTCGCACCCCAGTTCCCGGAGTTCGTCTCCGGTCACCGGTCTTGCCATCCAGATTTTCAGCATCCTGCCGTTCCAGTGCGTATAGGCGCTCGGCCACGGGTTCAGACCGCGGATCAGACGCCCGATTTCTTCCGCACTCCGGTTCCAGTCGATGTTGCCCATCTCCTTGCGGAGCATCTTCGCGTAGCAGGACTTCGCATCGTCCTGCGGAACCGGTGTGACCGTTCCCGCCTCAATCTCATCCAGCGTGCGCAGAAGGAGGGGACCTCCCATCTTCGAGAGCTTGTCGTAGAGCGATCCCGCCGTCTCATCCGGTGCGAGCTCCACCTTCTCCTGTGTCAGAATGTCTCCGGTGTCGAGGCCCTCATTCATCTGCATGATGGTGTCTCCAGCCTCCTTCTGTCCGTCCAGAACCGCCCACTGAATCGGTGCAGCGCCGCGGTAAGCAGGGAGAAGCG
This sequence comes from Lachnospiraceae bacterium, assembly GCA_036721955.1. GTDB lineage: Bacteria > Bacillota > Clostridia > Lachnospirales > Lachnospiraceae > CAG-791. Next base: position 7,123 of record DAIMKA010000042.1, read on the forward strand.
AGCCGTGAATGTTCACGCACCCGTAGCGCGGCATCTCCAGAATCTCCTTCGGAAGAATCTGTCCGAAGGCCGCCACCACAATGATGTCCGCCTGCTCTTCCCGGAGCCGTTCCACCGCTTCCTTCGCCCTGACCTTCTCCGGCTGGAAAACAGGAATGCCGTACTCCCCGGCGCAGAGCTTCACGTCCGACGGAGCAGGCTTTCCGCTCCGTCCCTTCGGGCGGTCCGGCTGCGTCACCACAAGAGACACCTCGTGCTTGTCCGCTTCCGCCAGTGCCTTCAGTGCCGGAACCGCGAAGTCCGGCGTTCCCATAAAAATAATCTTCATAATACTCCCACACTCACTCTCCGTCTTCCTGCTCCGCCAGCTCGTCGTTGTCAACAAGACCTCCCTGCACGAGCTCCACATAGAGCTTTCCGTCCAGGTGATCGAACTCATGGCACATGCAGCGCGCAAGAAGCTCCGTTCCCTCTACCTCAATCGGCTGGAAATTCCGGTCCAGACCGACCGCCTTGACATAGTTGGGTCTTGTCACCAGTCCGGACTTGCCGGGCACCGAAAGGCATCCCTCATAGCCGGTCTGCTCCCCCGAGGACTCCACAATCTTCGGATTGATGAAAACAAGGGGCTGATCCTGCTCCGGACTTACATCCATCACGACCAGGCGCTTTAATACGCCGACCTGCGGAGCCGCAAGCCCCACGCCGTTCGTCTCATACATCGTCTCAAACATATCGTCAATCAGCTCCTGGAGCCTTGGAGAAGACTCTTTGATCTCCTTTGCCTTCTTGTTCAGAATCGGATCTCCGATTTCACGGATTGTCAGCAGTGCCATATTGATACCTCTCTTCAATCAGAACACGTTCACCGGATCAAAATCGAACTGGAACATCGTGTCCATTCCGCGGCTGGCTTCCATCGCCCTTTTGGCCGCGGCCTCCACGCCGTCTTTACAAACGATTAGTGTATCATAATCCGGGCTTTTTACATAGATGACATAGCGGTACTCATCCCGGAGCTTTTCCAGTGCGGCCGGCGCGGGGCCGATAAAAAGAAGTCCCTCCGGATTTTTCTCACGGACTGCCCGCGTCAGCTGCTCCAGAAGCGCCCTTGTCTTCTCCGCAAACAGCGCGGCGTGTTCCTCCCTGCGGGACGAAATCTGAATGGCGAGAAGGTGCTCCGCGGGAGGATAGCGAAGGAGCCTGCGGTAGACCATTTCCTCCTGATAAAAGGACGGATAGTCCTGTCTCGCCGCATGAACGATGCTGTAGTGCTCCGGCTCATAGGTTTGAATAACGACGTTTCCCGGCACGCTTCCGCGGCCTGCCCGGCCCGCCGCCTGTGTCAGAAGCTGGAAGGTCCGCTCCGCCGAACGGTAATCCGAGGCGTTCAGCGACAGATCCGCGAGAAGGATTCCGACCAGCGTCACCTTCGGAAAGTCATGGCCCTTGACAATCATCTGGGTCCCGATCAGGATATCCGCTTCCTCATTGGCAAAGGCCGACAGGATTTTCTCATAGCTGCCCTTCGTCCTCGTGGTGTCGGCATCCATCCGGAGGATTCTGGCCCCGGGGAACTCCTTTTTCAAAAAGCTCTCCGCCTGCTCCGTTCCCGCGTGAAATCCGCTGATATAAGGCGATCCGCACTCCGGGCAGCGCTCCGGCATCGGCTCCTCATAGCCGCAGTAATGACAGACAAGGCGTCCGCCACCGTGAAGGGAGAGCGAAACGCTGCAGTGCGGGCATTTCGGCACATAGCCGCAGCTTCTGCAGGAAACAAAGCCGGAAAATCCTCTCCGATTTAAAAAAAGCATGCTCTGCTGTCCCTTCTCCAGCCGGTCCGCAAGAAGGAGGGAGAGCCGCCGCGACAGAATCGAGTGATTGCCCGCGCGGAGCTCTTCCCGCATGTCCGTGATTTCCACGGAAGGAAGAGTTCCTCCCGTGAGCCGGCGTTTCAGCTCATACAGGCGGTATCTGCCTTCCTTCGCCCGATAGTAGGATTCCAGAGACGGCGTTGCCGACCCCAGCACCACGACCGCATTCTGCATCGCGGCGATCTTTTCCGCGACCTCTCTTGCATGGTACTTCGGCATGGACTCATTTTTATAGCTGCTCTCATGCTCCTCGTCCATGATGATGACGCCGATCTTCGGAAACGGTGTGAACAGCGCGGATCTCGGCCCGATGATCACATCGATGTCGCCTCTTCTCGCGCGCTCGAACTGATCGCTCTTCTCGCTCTCCGAAAGCTGTGAGTTCATCACAGAAACCCGGTCACCGAAGTGCCGGTAAAACCGCATCAGCGTCTGATACGTCAGGGAAATTTCGGGAATCAGCATGATGGCCTGCCGACCCTTCGCCACAATCTTCTCGATGATCGAGATATAGACCTCCGTCTTGCCGCTCCCCGTAATGCCGTGGATCAGGGAGACCCGCGGAATCCTCTGGCGGCCGGACTGCGTCTCTTTGCAGGCACGGATGCTGTCCGGTCTCTGGAGCGCCTCGAAATCCCGGAGAACCCCCTCCGCGATGGCGCTCTGCTCCGGACTCAGAACCAGGCGCTGTCCGTCCTCCGGGGACACCGAAACGGGGTTTCTCAGAAGCTCCCTGGTCCGGACCTCGAGGATTCCCTGCTTCTGCAGGGCGTCGATCACCTGTGCGGTGACATGGAGCTTCTGGACAATCAGGCTGTAGGGCTGGTCCGGAACCTCCATCAGCTCCCGGAGGAGCCGCTCTCTTGCCACCTGATGCTTCATCGCAAATTCATGGCGTTTCTCCTCCGCCTCCTTCGCAGAAAGAAGAAGATGCACCGAGCGGTGCTCCACGGGCTTTGCCTGCTTCCTCGATGTGAGGACCGTCTTCAGCGCTGTTGCCAGGGTGGAGCCATAGCGTTTTTTCATCCAGAGGGCAAGCTGCACGGCGTTGTCGCCCGTCACATCGGTCCCGCTCATCGCAACGTCTTCGATTTCCTTCACCTTCTCATCCGGGTACCCGCAGCTTTCCTCAAAGCCGATGATGTAGCCCTTCCGCTTCGTGTCGCCCTTTCCGAACGGAACCACAACAAGACTCCCGAGGCGCAGCCTTTTCTCCAGCGCTTCGGGAATCCGGTAGGTAAACGGGCGGTCCAGCCGTCCGTGCGAAATATCAATGATGACTTGTGCGTAGCGATGCATGCTTTTTCCGTGTTTCTTCGGATCCGCGGCTTCCCGGGATCCTCCGCCCAGGCAGAATCTCCTTATGCTTTTTTAGCATCCTCTTTCAGGATATCCGCAATGATAACGCGCTCATCCATGGGATATTTTTTCCCTTTGATCTCCTGATAATCCTCATGCCCCTTGCCCGCAAGGACGATGATGTCCCCCGGCTCTCCATGGTGAATGGCATAGGCGATGGCTTCTCTCCGGTCCGGAATCGTGATGTACTTCCCGTCCGTCTTCGAGATTCCGGTCACAATGTCCGCGATGATGTCCATCGGCTCCTCATTCCGCGGATTGTCCGACGTGATGATGGTAAAATCCGACAGTCTTCCCGAGACCTCGCCCATCTCGAAGCGGCGCACCTTCGACCGGTTTCCGCCGCAGCCGAACAGCGTCACCAGCCGGTGCGGATGATATTCCTTCAGCGTGGACAGAAGACTCTCCAGCGCAACGGCATTGTGCGCATAGTCGATCATCAGCGTAAACGCGTCGCTGACCTTCACGAGCTCGATTCTTCCCTTGGCCTTCGCGCCCAAAAGCGCCGTGCGGATGTCCTCCGGCGTTACGCCGAAGTGATGGCAGATGGCAATGGCAGCGAGCGCATTGTAGACGCTGAACCGTCCCGGCGTCGGCACCTCGCAGGAGAGCTCCACCTCTCCCTTCGTGTCAAACCGGATGCCGAGCTCTCCGGGCTTTTCAATCAGCTGCAGATTCTCCGCGTAGAGATCATTCTCCCTCCCGAGGCCGTAGCGCTCCGCCCGGCAGGTACTGCCCTCCAGAATGCGGTTTACATACGGATCGTCTCCGTTGACAATGCCCAGCCGGCACTGGCGGAACAGAAGGCTCTTGCAGTGCAGATATTCCTCAAAGTCCGCATGCTCATTGGGTCCGATGTGATCCTCCGAAAGGTTGGTGAACACACCGATGTCGAACAAAATTCCTTCCGTGCGGTCC
>DAIMKA010000042.1:11450-11664 GCA_036721955.1 Lachnospiraceae bacterium
CGTGGACTCGATGGTTCCGATCAGGCCCATATCCACGCCGGCCCTCTCCAGAATGGAACGGACGAGATACGTCGTCGTAGTCTTCCCCTTGGTTCCCGTGATGCCGATCATCTTCATTCTGCGCGCGGGATGCCCGAAAAATGCCGCCGACACCAGGGCCATGCCCTGTCTCGTCGACCGGACGCGGACAATGGCCGGGAGCTTTGACACATCC
>DAIMKA010000043.1:0-9201 GCA_036721955.1 Lachnospiraceae bacterium
AACACCTGAAACACCGGTGAGAACAGGGGGTTCCCCAGAATTTTCTCCCCGAGGATTCCCGCACCCGCGAAAAACAAAACGAAGGCCAGTGCCGCACAGAAAAGTGCGAATTTCATGACGCAGAAAAACAGTGCGACGGCGTCGCCGTATTTTTTCCTGGAAATGCGCTTCTCCGTCTGCTCCGCCGTGAACTCCTCCACGCAGATCAGGGAGAAGGCCGAGGAGACCGCCGAGGTCAGCATGGGAAATCCCGCATAAAACATAACATCGCTGCCGTCTTTTAACGAAAAGACGACCGCGATGATGCAAAAAGTCAAAAGGAACAGCATAAAGGATACGAGATCCGTATCATATTTTTTCACGCGACTCTTCTCTGCCACGAATGATCATCCTCTCAGCCTTCCGGCTCCTGTTCTCTGGTGATGCCAAGGTCCTGCAGGACCGCCTCCTGTCTGCCGAACATGACCGCAGCATCCGCCTCCGTCATGTGGTCGTACCCGCACAGGTGGAGCATGCTGTGCGCAATGAGAAAGGCGAATTCCCGTTTTCTCGAATGCCCGTACTCCTGTGCCTGCTGTGCCACGCGGTTCAAGTTCAGCACGATGTCACCGAGAACCAGGTTCCCGCTCTCCGGATCCATGCAGTCCGCCTCATCCTCCGTGGCCGCGGACCAGTCTCCGGGGCCCGCCGCTCCCTCGAAAGGAAGATTCGGGAACGAGAGCACATCCGTCACCCTGTCGATCTGCCGGAAATCCCGGTTGATGCTGCGGATCTCCTCATCCCCCGCAAAGGTCAGCGAGACCTCCGCGTCATACGGACAGTGCTCCGTCTCCAGTACCTTCTCGCAGACCTCCTCTGCCAGCTTCTGCCGGTCAAAATCAAAGGAAAGCTCAGGATCTGCGGTATTCTCTTCGCTGATGGTCAGCACGACTCTGATGCTTTTCATATTCCTCATACGCCTTTACAATCTTCTGCACAACCGGATGGCGGACCACATCCCTCGAATCCAGCGTGACGAACGAAATTCCCTCGATGTTCTTTTTCGAAAGGACCCTCGTCGCAACGTCCAGACCGGACACGGTCCCGCGCGCGAGGTCCTTCTGCGTCGCGTCTCCCGTGATGACGGCATGCGAGCCGAATCCGAAGCGGGTCAGGAACATTTTCATCTGCTCCGGCGTCGTGTTCTGCGCCTCATCCAGAATGATGTACGCGTTGTCCAGGGTCCGTCCGCGCATGTACGCCAGCGGTGCAACCTCAATCAGCCCCTTTTCCATGTTCGCCTGAAATTTCTCCGCGCCCATGATCTGGTACAGGGCGTCGTAGAGGGGCCGCAGGTACGGATCCACCTTACTCTGCAGGTCACCGGGAAGAAAGCCCAGCTTCTCGCCCGCCTCGATGGCGGGTCTTGTCAGAATGATCCGCTCCACTTCCTTGTTCTGGAACGCCGTGATGGCCATCGCCATGGCAAGAAAGGTCTTCCCGGTTCCCGCCGGTCCGTTGGCGAAAATGATCAGATTGTTCCGGATGGCCTCGATGTACTTCTCCTGCCCGATGGTCTTGGGCTTGATCGGCTTTCCGGAGGTCGTATGGCAGATGACATCGCTGTCGAGTGCCGGAAGAAGGTCCGGATTCTCTCCGGCCTCCTTCTTCATTTCGAGCACATAATTCACGTTCTGCTCCTCAATCGGTGTTCCGCGCTTCGCAAGGCCGGCCAGCTGATTCAGGGTCAGCACGGCCTGATGGACATTCTGCTTCCCGCCGGAAACCTGCACGCCTCCGTTTCGGGACAGAACAGTCACCCCCAGTTCGTCCTCGATCCTGCGGACGAACCCGTCCCGCTGACCGAAAATCTCTCTCTGAATGTCCGCACTGTAGGGGAGTTCCTCCGTCCATGTGCTGCCTTGTTCCTGCGTCATATCCATCCTTTATACAAAATAATGAAAAGCTCAACATCCCTGCTTTTCCGAAATCTGTTCAACACCACATCTCGAATTCACTTCGTGAATCCTCGATGCGGCTGGTCAAAGGTCCTTCGGACCTTGACCGCAGTTTAATTTTATTCAGAAGCACGAACACCTGTCTTCGTGCTTCTTCTTAAAATTAAACTGTGTTAAACAGATTTCAGGTATGCATCGATTTCCTTCGCGGCTTCCTTCCCGGCGCCCATCGCAAGGATGACGGTTGCGGCTCCGGTCACGGCATCGCCGCCCGCGAATACGCCCTTCTTCGTGGTCTCCTCCGTGCCTTCCTTCACAATGAGGCGTCCTCTCTTGTCCGCGTCAAGTCCCTCCGTCGTGCGGTGCAGCAGCGGGTTCGGAGAGGTTCCGAGCGCCATGATCACGGCGTCGCATTCGATTTCGAATTCCGATCCGGGGATTTCCACCGGGCTTCTTCTCCCGGAGGCATCCGGCTCGCCCAGCTCCATGCGGATGCAGCGGCATCCTCTCACCCAGCCGTTCTCATCCACGAGAATCTCGACCGGATTGCAGAGAAGATCAAAAACGATTCCCTCTTCCTTCGCATGTCCGACTTCCTCTTTTCTTGCAGGAAGCTCTTCCTCGCCGCGGCGGTATACGATGTGCGTCTCCGCACCAAAGCGCCGTGCCGTGCGCGCCGCATCCATCGCGACGTTTCCGCCTCCGACAACCACACACTTCTTCGGGCGCATGATCGGCGTGCGGGAATCCTCGGAATACGCTCCCATCAGATTGGAGCGGGTCAGGAACTCATTGGCGGAGAACACGCCCAGAGCCTGCTCGCCCGGAATGTTCATGAACCGGGGAAGCCCTGCGCCGGAACCGATGAAGACCGCGTCATAGCCTTCCTTGTCCATCAGATCCTGCACCGTCGTGGAGTGGCCGACCACGCAGTCGGTCTCGATCGTAACGCCGAGAGCCTCCACGTTCTCGATTTCCTTGGCAACGACGCGCTCCTTCGGAAGACGGAACTCCGGAATACCGTAGACCAGAACGCCGCCTGCCTTGTGCAGGGCCTCGAAAATGCGAACCTCATAGCCGAGCTTCGCAAGATCGCCCGCGCAGGTAAGGCCGGACGGGCCCGCTCCGATGACGGCAACCTTCTTGCCGTTCGGCGTGCTGTGGTTCTCCGGACGGATTCCCATCTCCTTTGCGGTGTCGGCGGTGTAACGCTCCAGCTTGCCGATGGAGACGGCCTCGCCCTTGATGCCGCGGATGCACTTCGACTCACACTGGCGCTCCTGCGGGCAGACACGGCCGCAGACCGCGGGAAGTGCGGAGGACTCGCTGATGACCTCGTAGGCGCCCTTCACGTTGCCGTTTTTCAGCTCGGCAATGAATCCCGGAATGTTGATGGAGACAGGGCACCCCTGCACGCACTGCGGATTCTTGCAGTTCAGGCATCTCGTCGCCTCTGCCTCTGCCTCTTCCTTGTTGTAACCAAGACATACTTCTTCAAAATTTGTTGCCCGGACCTTCGGATCCTGCTCGCGGACCGGAACCTTTTTCATCATATCAACCTGAATCGACATATTTATCCCTCGTTTCACTTTATACCGATAAACACAACATCATGCAGGAGAACGTGACATCGGCCACGTTCGAGTGCACACGAGGAGAAATCCGCGCAGGCGGTTTCTCCGAAGTGGGAGCGGGCGCATCCGGCGCCTGCTCCAAGCAGGAGAACGTGACATCAGTCACGTTCGAGTGCATTATTGACAATGTCCGCATCCGCCCTCGTGCGTCTCGCCTTCCTGCTCCTTCAGAAGAAGTCTTCCCTCTTCGGTCTTGTACAGGCGGGAGCGCTGCATCGCCTGGTCAAAATCCACCTTCCAGCCGTCGAACTCCGGTCCGTCCACGCACGCGAACTTCACCTCACCGCCGACCAGAAGACGACATGCGCCGCACATTCCGGTTCCGTCCACCATGATGGTATTCATGCTGACCACGGTCGGAATTCCCAGCTTCTTCGTCAGCTGGCATGCAAACTTCATCATGATCATCGGTCCGATGACAACGCAGTGATCGTAGCGCTTTCCCTCATCGTACAGCTGCTGCAGGGCTACGCAGACATTGCCGTGAATGCCATAGGAACCGTCATCCGTTGCAAAATAAAGATTTCCGGTGACTGCCTCCATCTCCTTCTCGAGAATGAGGATGTCCTTCGAGCGTGCGCCCTGAATGCAGTCCGCATCCACGCCGTGCTCGTGAAGCCATTTGAGCTGGTGGTACACCGGAGCGGTTCCGACACCGCCGGCGATGAAGAGAATTTTTTTCTTCTTCAGCTCATCAAGCGGAACATCCACAAGGTCCGAAGGATTGCCGAGAGGTCCCACCACATCCGCAAAGTGGTCGCCGACCTCAAGCCTTGCCATGCGCATGGTCTCCGCACCAACGGTCTGGAACACGATGGTAATGGTCCCCTTCTCCTTGTTGTCGTCGCAGACGGTCAGGGGGATTCTCTCGCCCTCCTCATCCGCACGGACGATCAGAAACTGACCGGGAAGTGCACGCTCGGCGACTCTCGGAGCCACAATGTCCATCAGATAGACCTTGGGTCCCAGAAGCTCTTTTCTTGTGATTTCAAACATAATCTCTATCCCCTTTCATCTTACTGTATCTGCCTCGGCCGTTTCCCTGCCGCGGCTTCGTGAAAAAATCCCGCTCCCGCGGAATGCTCTCATGTGATCTTTTCTATCCGGTCCGGAACGCCTGACCCGGAAGCATCACGAATCCTAAATCATCCGATCGGGTACAGCGTTCCCCCGGAATACAGGTTCACCGTTCCGTTTGCGCCGTTGACGGCATACGTCCGCCCCGTGGATACGGTGTTGCCGGCCGAATCCGTCAGATTCTCCGAATACATCAGAAAATTCCCCGTTCCGGCGATCTGCTGCAGTCCCGTGTAGGTGAAGCTGTAGCGGGCCGTTCCGCTCGGAATGGTCCCGGCCGTGTCCACAATCTCGCCGCGGTGAATCAGCGCCACCAGGATATAGTTGATGCCGTCGGAGGAACCGATGGACGAAGAGATCTTGTAGCTGTAGTCCCGTTCCACGACCTCGGAGCTGACGCCCTCCTCCGTAATGACGGCGAATTTGAAGGTGGAATCTCCCTGCGGCATCAGGACAGGACCGGTATACTCCTGATCCTTTGCCGTCGGATCCTCCCCGTTTGTGGTGTAGTAGATTTTCCCGGGAACGGCATCCTTCCGGCTGTCCTTTTCCTTTTTCCCGGAGTTCCTGCCTTTTCTCCTGTCTTCGGCGTTCTCCGCATCCTCTTCTTCCGCAAACGAGGCGGTAATTTCCATCTGCTTCGCGTAGGTTCCGGATTTCGGCGTGACCTCCGGCGGCAGAGGAACCGTGCTGTCAATCTGATAGTGCTTCGTCACCACCTTGCTCGACAGGTTGAAGTGGTTGACATAAACCGCCGAAACGTCATAGGTTCCTTCCGTCAGTTTGATCGGACCGGTATACAGCATGGAGGAGGTCGTCGGAACGGATCCGTCCAGCGTGTAAAAAATGGATCCGTCTCCCTGATCCGACAGGGTCAGCGTCAGGGTGTCCTCGTAGGTTCCCTCTTCTTCCGAAAACTCCGGATCGAAAAGCGCGTACTGCAGGTAGTTCTCCACCACCTGCGGCCTCGTGCATTTGGATAACAACTCTGCTATTTTATCATATTCCTCGTAGGACGCGTAGATGGCAATCATGCGTCCGTACGCCGCGACCACATCGTCCTCCGTGGAGGCATCGTCCTCCAGCGCCATACTGGCGGCTCCGAGAGCAAGGCCCTCCTCGCCCGCCTTCTGCAGATATTCCGATTTGCGAAGGTACAGCGCGGCGTCGCTCGCCGCCTCCCCGGTGTCCTCATTCCGTCCGGGTCCCAGCGCGATGGCCTTGTCGATCTCATCCGCAGCCTGCTGGTATTTGCCGTCGCTGGAGAGCTGGTAGGCGCGGCCGACATAATAGGATTTCGTGTGCGTTCTGTGATACAGATCGCGGGAATAGAAAAAAACAAGAAACGCGCTCGCACAGAAGGCTCCGATCAGGAAGACGATCATGAATTTCACATACCGCCTTCTGGCTGCGTACCTTGCAAGGCGCCGCGCCCTTCTTACCTTGTGCTGCTCCCTTGCTTCCTCCGGAGAAACCGTTTCCTCCAAAGCGGAAGGAGCGGGCCCGTCCTCCGGAGCCGCTTCCGGCTCCGCGCCTTCTTCCGGAGCTTCCTTTCCGTTTACCGCCTCAAAGACAGCCGTATCCTGCTTCTGCAGGGAATCCTCCCCGGAAGCCTCCGTTTCCGCAGAGGTCTTCGGCTCGCCCTTTTCCTCCGCAATGACCTTGGCCGCTTCCGCCATTCCGCTGCTGATCTGCTCTTCGAGCTTCGCCTCGTATTCCGGAACAATTTTGATTTCCGTCGCGCAGTTCTCGCAGAACAATGCGCCGTCCGGGATTTCTTTTCCACACTTGGGACATTTCATCCGATCGCCGATCCTGCCTTTTCTCCTGTCGTCTGTTCCTTCGCCCCTGCCTTTTCCGCCCGAAGGTCCGCCGGATTTCAGGGAGCCTCTTCTGCCCCCTTCCGTCCTCCGGGACCGCTTCCAAAGGCTCGAAGAAGTGCTCCCGTCACCCGCGCTGCAGCCGGATGGCATCCACGCAGTTGTACATCAGCATGGTAATGGTCATCGGACCGACGCCTCCCGGCACCGGAGTCACGGCTCCCGCTGTTTCGAGAATGTCCTCCAGATTCACATCGCCGCAGAGCTTCCCGTTCTCATCCCGGTTGATGCCGCAGTCGATGACAACCGCACCTTCCTTGATATACTCATGATCGAAGAATTTCGGCTTTCCGATCGCCGTGATCAGGATATCCGCGCGGCGGCAGACCTCTTTCAGATTCTTTGTGTGGGAGTGTGCCATGGTGACCGTCGCGTTCTCGCGGAGCATCAGCATGCCCATGGGCTTTCCGACGATGTTGCTCCGTCCGACGATCACGCATTCCTTTCCGTCACAGGAAATGCCCTGCCGGTGCAGAATCTGAATGATCCCTGCCGGTGTGCAGGAGACAAAGCCGGGAAGGCCGATGGAAAGCGCTCCCACGCTCTGCGGATGAAATCCGTCCACGTCCTTTCCGGGGTCAATCCGCCGGATCACCCGGTCCTCATCCATATGGGAGGGAAGAGGGAGCTGCACCAGAATTCCGTTTACCTTCGGATCCTCGTTCAGCTCATCCACCTTCTGCAGGAGCTCTTCCTCCGTGGCCGTCTCCGGGAGCAGAATTTCCCGGTTGATGATGCCGCACTCCGTGCACGCGCGGATTTTGTTGCGGACATAGACCTGGCTGGCCGGATTCTCCCCGACCAGGACAACCGCCAGCGTTACCTCCGTGCCCTGCTCCTTCAAAGCAGTGACCTTCTCCCTGATTTCCGCCCGGATCACCTTTGCAATCTCTTTTCCGTTAATGATTTGTGCCGACATAGAAACCTCCGTCTCCTAGATGCGGTCGCCGATGGCGTATCCGTTCTCTCTGCAGTAATCTTCGAACTGCTCCGGCGTCATCCGGATGGCCCGGGATTTGGTTCCCTCCGAGTCACCGACGACGCCGGCGTCACAGAGCTGATCCATGATTCTCGCCGCCCGGTTGAAGCCGATGCGGTATCTTCTCTGTAAAAGTCCGATCGAAGCGTTGTTCTTCTCGATGATGAATGCGCCGGCGCTGCCGAACAGCTCATCCACGTCCGACTCCTGCGAAGCCGCCGCGTCCGCACCGGAAATTCCTCCCGCCGCACCTGCGGCACCGGCCTCCATCGCGTCGATTTCCCTCTGGTGCTGCGCCGTCTCCTCCTCGGATACCGGATCATTCTCCGCAAGGAAGTTGACGACATCCGTCACCTCGTCATCCGAGACAAAGCATCCCTGCACCCGGTTCGGCTTCGGAAGCCCCTGCGGGAAGAACAGCATATCGCCTTTTCCGAGGAGCTTCTCCGCACCGTTCATATCCAGAATCGTCCGGGAATCCACGCCGGACGAAACGCGGAACGCAATGCGGCTCGGCATATTCGCCTTGATCAGGCCCGTGATGACGTCCACGGAAGGCCGCTGCGTTGCAATGATCAGATGGATGCCGGCGGCCCGCGCCAGCTGCGCCAGCCGGCAGATCGCCGTTTCAACGTCGTTCTTGGCAACCATCATGAGATCCGCAAGCTCGTCCACGATGATGACGATCTGCGGCATAAAGTGCATCACAGCTTCCTTCTGTGAATCTGTGCCGTTTTGCTGATGCTGCTTTACCAGCGCATTGTAGCCCTTGATGTCGCGCACCCTTGCGTCTGCAAAGGCGCGGTATCTGGCCTCCATCTCAGCAACGCCCCAGTTCAGCGCCGCTGCCGCCTTCTGCGGATTCGTGACCACCGGAATCAGAAGATGCGGAATGCTGTTGTAGACCGACAGCTCCACGACCTTCGGATCAATCATGATCAGCTTCACCTCTTCCGGCTTTGCATGGAACAGGATGCTCATGATGATGGTATTGATGCAGACCGACTTTCCGGATCCCGTCGCTCCGGCGATCAGGACATGCGGCATCTTCGCAATATCACCGTAAACAGGCTTGCCCGCGATGTCCTTTCCGACCGCGAAGGCGAGCTTTGATTTCTGGCTGCGGAATTCCTCCGTGTCCACGATGTCGCGCAGGGCAACCGGCTGTGCCTCCTTGTTCGGCACCTCGATGCCGATGGCGGATTTTCCGGGAATCGGCGCCTCAATGCGGATATCCGTCGCCGCCAGCGCCAGCTTGATGTCGTCCGCGAGCGAGACAATCTTGCTCACCTTGACGCCCATCTCCGGGAGCATCTCATAGCGGGTGACCGAGGGTCCCTGTGAAATATCCGTGATCGTGATGTTCACGCCGAAATTGCGGAGCGTCGTCTGCAGTGTCTGCGCGGTGCTCCTGAGCTCGTCGTCGGAATCCGCCCGTGATCCTGCCCCCGGATGAAGCAGGGAAATCGGCGGGAACTGATATTCCCGCTTCCGGGCCGCCACAGGCGTCGCGGATGCCGCGCTTTTCTCTTCCCGTTTCTCCGTGGAGGTCCCCTGGGTCTGTTCTCCCGCCTCCTGTGCCGCGTTCAGCTCCGAAGGGGTATTCTCCCGCTCCGTATGCACCGGCACATCCTGCATGGAGGAAGCTTCCTCCCGCTCCTCCTCAGCCTTATCAGCGGCCGGGTCCGGACCAT
>DAIMKA010000043.1:9267-11663 GCA_036721955.1 Lachnospiraceae bacterium
GCGCAGTATTCGAACGCTGTTCCTCCCGCGCAGCCGATGTGTCTCTCTGCTCTTCCAGAGAAGCCTCACCAGAAGGAACACCGGCACTCTGCTCCGGTTCCTCCTGCCGGGGTTCCGGATCTCTCCGGATCACCCGGATCTCCGGTACCTCTTCGTATTCTTCCGGTATTTTTGTTTCTGTTTTCGTTTCTGCCGCGGCGTTCCCGGCAGTCAGCTCATGTAGAGAATCGTCTCTCTCTTCACTGCCATCGCCGGAAGGATTTTCCGTCTGCGCCGCACCGGTGGTCCTCCCGCTCTCTTCGGATTCCTCCGGCAGGTCTCCCGAAGGCACCCCGGAGGAACCGGAGCCCTCTGCATCGGGGTCCTCGCCGTCGCGGTAAATCGTTGCCCGCAGGACCTCCCCCGCGGAAGGCGTCTCTCCCTTCCCGGGATCATGCACCGGAAGCGTTTCCTCCGTGTCCGCTTCCGCGGGCCGCAGAAGCTCCTCGTCCAGGTAATCCTCCGGGCGGATCTCATGGAGCTCTTCAGAATCACGCCTTGCCTTTTTCTCTTCCTCGCGAAGGCGCTGCTCCTCAATGGCCTCGTCCTCTTCGGTCCCTGCCGGTTCCGCCGGTGCAGGAGACGGTGTCTCCACCGGTTCCCCGGCTTCTCCGGATTTCAATGAGGAACTTGCGCTCAGAAGATCTTCCTGCGGCGCAGCAGCCGCTCCCGCGCTTTTTGACTCCATCCCGGCAGCAGCGGCAAAGCTCCCCGCTCCCGTTTCCCTGACCGGAGTCTCCGGCATTTCCTGCTCCACGGCAAAGGCCTCGTCCTCCGACAGGTCCGTATTCCACATATTGGTTTCCGCAGACGCACCCGCACTCCGGCTGCGTTCCCTCTCGCGCTGCCTTGCAAGCTCCTCTCTTCGCCGCGCTTCTTCCCTCTCCCGAAGAATGCGCTCGCGGCGCTTCTCCTGAAGATCCTGATACCGCTCGCGGCTCTCGTCATAGTGGGAGCGCTGCGGCTCCTCTTCGTATTCCGGATCCTCGCCGTCCTCGAATTCCTCCGGATGCTCCTCCCGGTAGCGGTCCTCCTCTTCCCTCCGCTCCAGGCGGTGAAGCCTCGCATCCATTGCCTTGTCCCTCGCAAGCTCCAGAATGGAGCGCTGGGCGAGAACATAGGCGCAGCCTACCGCAGCAACCAGAAGGACCAGAATGGTTCCGAACGTCTTGAGCAGCCGGTACAGCACAAAGGCAAGGGTGCCGCCCAGGATGCCGCCGCCGGAGCGTCCCTCGGCGCTTCTCGTATAGATTCCGGCCGGATCGTATCCGGTCTGCGCGGACAGGTCCGTTCCGATCAGCTCCGCAAAAATGCAGATGATAAGGAACAGACCCAGAACCGCCAGAATCTTGGCCGTGATCTTGTCATCGCGCTGGCTCATCAATACATAGTACAGGTACAGGCCGAACACCAGAACCGGAAGCAGGTACGCCATCACTCCGGTCAGGCCGAACATCAGGTTGGAGAAAAAGCTTCCCACAATACCGAGGTTCATGAAATTGCACAGAAACAGGAAAATCATCAGCGCAAAAAGCGCGATCAGCGTCACATCGCGCTGTACCACGGAGGGCTGGTTTTTCCTGCCGCGGCCTCCTCTGCGGGAACCCGAAGACGCGCGGCCCGAAGATCTTCCGTAGGACGCACTCTTCCCTCTTCCCGAAGAAGCTCCGGAGGAAGAAGCCCGCCTGGAAGAATCGGAGGTTCTCCCCGACGTTCTTCCGGACGACGCTGCCCTGGATGTTCCCCGGCTCCCTGCCGCGGCCCGGCTCCCGCCTCTTGTTCCCGATGAAGTTGTTCTTTTCCCTGTATTTGCTGCCATTTATCCCATACAACCCGCAATGATTCCGCACATTCTGAATTTCTCTGCGGCGGAAAGTTTCCGATGCTGCCATCCGCAGACACGGAATCATTACTGCCAGTCCGGCAATTCGCCGGATGCGCCAAGGATCTCAGAGGTCGAAATCATCTTCCTCTGAGATCCGTACATCAAAATCATCTTCTCTTGCGTCCTTCAGATCCTCCGGATCCGGAAAGTCCGCTTTTTCTGCCAGCTTGTCCCATTCTCCTTCTTCCACGTCCTGAATGGGAAATTCCAGCTCCTGCCTCCGGCCCTTCACCGGGTCCGGAAGCGGGTTGTGAATCTTATTGTCCTCAGTCATCGCTGTCCTGATTCTCCCAGTTGTGATAGACATTCTGGACATCATCGCTCTCATCCAGCTTGCTCAGGATGATATTCAGGCCCTTGATGGCATCGGGATCCGTCACGGTCACATAATTCTGGGGGATCATCGTAATCTCGGCGCTGAGAGTCGGAATGCCGGCATCCGCAACCGCCTTGGAAACCGCGTCGAAATCCT
>DAIMKA010000044.1:0-1033 GCA_036721955.1 Lachnospiraceae bacterium
CAGCTTCTCTTGAAACGACGCAGAGCGCTGTCCAAGGTCTCATTCTCTTTTACGATAACGCTAGACATTTCTTCTACCCTCCCTTCAGTCCCTTTCAGATTGTCGGATCCCGCCCGCCTTCCGCAGAAAACGGAAAACCCGCAACTGGCTGATGGGTTTTTCTGTGTTTTATGAATCTCTCAAAAAGACACGACTTAGATTATACGCAAGCACGTCCCTTTTGTAAAGAGGGTTTTCCAAACGATTCGCTGCTTCTGTCCGCCGTCTCTTTTTTTATTGCAGCTGGCCTTCCAGAACCCTGGCAGCCTCTTCCAGCGCTTTGCCGATTCCTGCCGGATTCTTTCCGCCTGCCTGAGCCATGTTCGGACGTCCGCCGCCACCGCCGCCGACTTCCTTCGCGATGCTCTTGACGAGATTTCCTGCATGTGCGCCCTTTGCCATTGCCTCATCGGAAACCATGGCAATCAGGCTGACCTTGCCGTCCTTGTCGGAGATCAGGACCACCACGCCGCCGGGGAGCTTCTCCTTCAGCTCATCGCCCAGGCCGCGCAGCTCGTTCATGTCAACACCCGGAACATGCGCCCCGAGGAACGGAACTCCCTTGATTTCCTTCACATTGTCCATGACATTTCCAAGGGAGGCCTGTGCCTCCTTGGCCTTCATGGACTCGTTCTCGGACTTCACTTCCCGAAGCTCCTTCTGGAGCGCGCGGATTCTCTCCGCAAGGGTTGCCGGAGTTGCCTTGACAAGGTCTGCCGCCTGATTCAGCTCTTCCTCGATTCCCTCATAGTACTTCCGGACATTGTCGCCCGTCAGCGCCTCAATTCTGCGGACACCGGCTGCAACGCCGTTCTCGGAAAGGATCTTGAAGGATCCGATCTGAATGGTGTTGGACACATGCGTTCCGCCGCAGAGCTCCACGGACCAGTCGCCCATTTTCACGACGCGCACGCTGTCGCCGTATTTCTCGCCGAAGAGCGCCATGGCGCCGGTCTTCTTGGCGTCCTCCAGAGACATCACTTCCGTCACAACC